>JBEQAI010000098.1:0-10228 GCA_041640415.1 Ammoniphilus sp.
CTTTGTAGTCCCCCTGCTACATATACCGCATCATACATAATGGAGCCCGTGGTGACGTAGTTTTTGTCAACCTCAAGCTGAAGTCCGTCATCACTTGTAATCATACCGAGTTTTTTGCTGATAATCTCAGCTTTAACCCCCTCCATACGAAGCGCCTGTATCATTTGGGTAACTTCCTGATAATTAAATCCATCTTCCGCCAGAATGGCAACCTTTCTTGTCTTGGCAGATTGTACGGAATTCATCACGCTCACGGCAGGAGAGCTTGCCGTTACGCCAGTTCCTCCAGGTGTAGTTGGAGGAGTAGCGCCCACCCCCTGTGCAATCTGGATCGCTAGCTGACCATCTACATTATTGAACATATCCACTACACGCTGACGGATGGATTTGTCTTGGACACTTCCCACTTCAAAGTGAAAGGCGTCTATGATATGCTGCTTTTCGATTGGGGTCATGCTGTTCCAGAAGAGGGTTGCCTGAGAATAGTGATCTTGGAAGCTTTGGCTTCTCTCACGTACCTTTTTCCCCTCAACCTTTTCCGCATAATGAACATAGCCAGTGGCAGAAGGCTGGGGGCTGTTGGACTGGAGATGATTAGGAAAATAGCTTACGCGACCGCGATCAATCGTCATCCGGTGGAACCCGTCCCGCTGATTATTGTGCACGGGTGCCAAAGGGCGGTTGATTGGAATCTCTGCAAAGTTTGGTCCGCCTAGGCGCAGTAATTGAGTGTCCAAATAAGAGAACAATCGCCCCTGAAGGAGAGGATCATTGCTAAAATCAATGCCAGGAACCACATGGCCTGGATGGAAAGCGACCTGCTCTGTTTCGGCAAAGAAGTTTTCCACATTGCGGTTGAGCGTCATTTTCCCAATGCGCTTGACAGGAACCAATTCCTCTGGCCAAATCTTTGTAGGATCCAGGATATCAAAATCGAAGCTGAACTCCTGTTCTTCCTCAAGCATCTGAACACCTAGCTCGAATGCCGGATAATTCCCCTCATTAATCGCGTTCCATAAATCCCGTCGATGATAGTCTGGATCTTTTCCCGCCAGTTTTTGCGCTTCATCCCAAACTAGGGAATGAATTCCCAGCAGGGGCTTCCAGTGAAATTTGACAAAGCGGGCCTTGCCCTGCTCATTGACAAATCGGAACGTATTCACACCGAATCCTTCCATCATACGAAAGCTTCGTGGGATTGCTCGGTCTGAAAGCAACCACATGATCATATGGGCTGTCTCCGTATGGCTTGTCACAAAGTCCCAGAAAGTATCATGCGCTGCGGAAGCCTGTGGAATTTCATTATGTGGCTCAGGTTTAATGGCATGAACCATATCAGGAAATTTAATAGCATCCTGAATGAAAAAAACAGGAATGTTATTGGCCACCAAGTCATAGTTTCCATCTTCTGTATAAAATTTTGCAGCAAATCCCCGAACATCGCGGGCGGTATCAGCAGAGCCTCGAGATCCGACAACGGTAGAAAAGCGAACAAACACTGGAGTTTGAACGGAGGGATCCTGCAAAAACTTCGCTTTTGTATATTCGGCCATCGGCTCGTAGCACTGGAAATAACCGTGTACCCCAAATCCTCTAGCATGAACGACACGCTCAGGAATTCGTTCATGATCAAAATGAGTCATTTTTTCCCGAAAGTGAAAATCCTCCATTAAAGTTGGGCCTCTAGAACCGGCTTTTAGCGAATCATCTGTATTAGAGACTTTAACTCCTTGGTTAGTCGTGAGTTCTTCGTTGGCATGACTTTGCGTATACGGCTCAAGTTGCTGTTGCTTAGATAATGCATTTGGCTTACCTTGCTGTTCCACTTGGTTCATTCCTTTCTATCCTCACTTAGTTTAGAGGATATTTTTACCAAACAACTTAAAATTATGTAATTTAATAAATAGCCTTCTTTTTTTACATGATAAACAAGGGTCTATGTTCACGACCTAAATAAACAAAAGAGGGATGTGTTCCATTATGCAACAGCAACAGCAACAGCAACAACAGCAGCAAATTCAACAAGCCATTCAGGCTGCTCAACAAGCTCAACAAACGCTATCCCAAGCCCAGGCCAGCGCCAACCCGCAGATTATCCAGCAAGCTCAGCAACAATTGCAGCAAGCCCAGCAACAGCTGCAGCAAGCACAATCTCAGTACGGTGCCCAGACTAGTCCGATGCAGCAACAGATGATTCAACAGGCTCTACAGCAAGCCCAGCAGTCAGCACAGCAAGCAATCCAACAAACGCAACAGGCTGCACAGCAGATGCAACAGGCTCAACAGCAAACACAAAATAATCTGCAATAGCTTGCTAGACAGCATAGGCCGCTCCCATGGGAACGGCCTTTCATTATTTCTAAGTTTCGTAGCTTCTAACCATTCTTAGTCAATAAAAAGGTGGTTTCATCAAGTTGATACTATGATAGACTTAAAAAGGAAATTCAAGGGTTTCCTTAGTAAAGCTATTGAAATTTGAATATAGAGTGGATGAAGTCGATTGAGCCTTAATCACGTGGTATCAACGTTAGAGGGCGATCATTAAAGAGGGTTCTTTCTTTGAGAAAAGGGAATTCTATCCACATAGATAACTAACGATAGGAGGGATCACGTTGATTACGTATCCATTTGCCTTCGATCCAACTAAACCGTTTAGTCAACAAGCCAGTGATTGGATCGCTGATGTGTTCTATGACTTTTTACCGGAAGCCGGGTTTGAGGTCAGAGACGAACAGATTTACATGGCCTTTCAATTGGATCGAGCATATAGCAAGAACCAAACCATTTTCGCTGAAGGGGGGGTAGGAACAGGGAAAACATTCGTTTATCTGCTATACGCTATACTGTATGCACGGTATACAAGAAAACCTGCCATTATTGCCTGTGCTGATGAATCCCTAATTGAACAATTAGTCAAGCCTGAGGGTGATATCGCTAAACTTGCACAGCACCTGGAGTTAACCATCGATGCTCGATTAGGCAAGTCCCAAGATCAGTATATTTGTTTGAATAAACTAGATGAAGCGAGATCGGAGAAGGATGCTACTGGAAAATACCAAGAAATGTATTATGGGCTTCCAGAATTTGTACGCACACCCGAAACCCTTCAATCCTTTACTCCCTATGGAGACCGTAAGGAGTACCCTGATTTGACAGACGAGCAATGGAACAGAGTGGGCTGGGATGTGTTTCAAGATTGCTTGGTATGTCCTCAGCGCCACCGCTGTGGACTCAATCTTTCTCGCGAACATTACCGAAAGTCCACAGATCTGATTATTTGCTCTCATGATTTTTATATGGAGCATCTATGGACATACGAGGCTAGACAGCGAAGTGGCCAATTACCGCTGTTGCCGGCGCATAGCTCGGTTGTGTTTGACGAGGGGCATTTAGCAGAGACAGCTGCGCAAAACGCTTTAACGTATCAATTAAAGCATACTCCCTTTGAGAACATCGTCACTCGTTTGCTCCAAGGGGAAATTCGTGAATCCCTAGCTCTAGTGATCGAAGAAGCCATCGAGCAAAGCGAAACCATGTTTGGATTGCTCGACAGGAATAGTCATACTGTCCCTGGTTCGGATCGTAAAGAAATTCTGTGGAATTCCGAATTGCTTCAGGCCATCCAGCGATTCCGCAATCTGCTTACGACAATCGAAGAGGAACTTGTACTAGAGAGCGGATTATTCACTTTGGATCCGTATCAACTAAAAATCGTCGAAGAGCATTTGGACATGATTCAGCTAGCCCTGGGGTTATTTAGCCAGCCGAAGCAGCTCATTTCATGGGTGACGAAAGATCCAGATGGAATTACACTAGTCATCATGCCTAAGAAGGTGAAAGAAGTATTAAAAGATCGTTTATTTTCCCAGAAGATGCCGATCGTGTTTTCCTCCGCGACCCTTTCTTTTAATGGCAACTTTGAACACATGGCGCAAAACCTAGGGATCGAAGACTATTTATCTTTTTCCGTTCCCTCCCCCTATAACTACCGTGATCAGATGAAGGTCAATCTGTTCCCTGACAGCTCCCTAGCAGACAAAATGAGGCTAACGGTACAATTGCTTCAAGGGACAGAAGGAGGCACCTTGATATTATTCCCTTCAAGAGAGGAACTAGAGCAGTTTGCTCGGGATATTGACGATTATCCAGAAACAAGAGACCTTCGCTTCCTTTATGAAGGTACGGCTGAAATCAGTTACTTGATTTCCCAATTCCAAAACGATGAGCACAGCATTCTTTGCGCCGTTAGCTTATGGGAAGGATTAGACATTCCAGGAACTTCTCTATCCCATGTGCTCATCTGGTCTTTGCCCTTTCCACCCAACGATCCTTTGTTTGCTGCTAAACGCAAAGATGCAAGTCAGCCATTCGAGGAAGTGGACATGCCTTACATGATCCTTCGGTTAAGGCAAGGCATCGGCCGTCTGATCCGCACCCGCGAAGATCGGGGCACAGTCACCATAATGGGGAGGGATTTGAATCGACAAGAGGTAGCGGAGAACGTAAAATTAGTCCTACCTGAAGGGACGCTGAGCAGGGATGAGGCTGTTCACTCTTAGATAAAACCAGGCCATTAAGCGGCCTGGTTTTTTTGCTCACATCGTATGCACTTAACTATACTCCAAGCTATTGCCATTAAGACCATCCCTTCTAACATCATCACCATGATAGACAAGGATCGCTGCTCGTTCAAAACGGGGGCTAGCAAAAAGCCGACTAGATAACCCGCCCCTACTGGGTAATTGTTGAAAGCCTAATACTCTCCCGCGGATGTTGTTCACACTTTGCTGAATCAGCGCCCGATGAAAAACCTGGAAGCCAGCGTCGGCCAACCCAACAAGGAATAACAGTAGGAGAATTACAACCAGATGGTCAGCCAAGAAAGCTATTCATTGTCGGAAAAAAATAAGATTCCTTGCAACCTATTGCCCGACTTTCCGTCTGAAGTAATAGATGACCACAAATGAGAGTAAGGAGAGATTAACATATGAGACATTTATGGAAGCCCATCCTATGGGGCGTACTAGCGGGGAGTCTAGCTTTAGGGGGAGCAGCCTTTGCTGCTTCAAAAGTGATCAACATTGAAGTATCAGTAGGCCAAACACCGTTTAAGGTAAATGGAGAATTAATGAAATCGGAAAAGGTCAGCGAGCACGGCTACTTTAATGGCAAGACGCATGTACCCCTTTCTTTTAATTATCAAGGAACGACTTATGTTCCTATTCGTTATGCTGGGGAACTATTGGGCAAAAACATAGGTTATGATCCTAAAACGGGAACAGTTTCAATAAATGAACCAGAGCAAGTCATTACATTGGACTCCATTCCCTACGAAATTATCACAGATTTATTTAGCGATGGAAGCAATATCCCTCCGGAAGTGGCTCAGTGGATTGATTCCAACCGTCATCATGAAGTTGCCTTAACCAAAGACTTCGGAAATCATACCTATGCGTTGATCACAAGAGGAGAAATGAAGACGGGTGGTTATGATATCGAGTTTGAGGGAGCCTTCCAAAGGCCAGAGGGCATCGACTTGTACGTCAAATATAAGAATCCAGATCCTGGATCCGTGACTACACAAGTGATCTCTTATCCAACTTTACTAGTAAAGTTTAACAAATTTAATCAAGAAGCGAAGATAACATTTAAAATTGAAAAATAACGAACAATCATACAAGCCACCGTTAGCTAGCTATCATATATTAGTAATAGATTAGCTGATGGGAGGTTGAGAAATGAAAGGATTCCGCAACCTTGTTGACCTCGGTACAAAAGGGAAAGGGAGATTATCTCTTGTCTATAAGATGATTGGGGAAGACACCCTTCATCTTTGCTTGCGTAGAGGCAATCGAACCATCCTTTGCATTCCCTTGAGAGTATCAAGACCCTTTGATTAGCATTAACAGTACATGAATGTCCCCACCCAAATAGGTGGGGACATTTTCGTTAGGGAGTGGGATATACTGGTAACATAATTAAACTTGTACTTAGAGGTGGGCTAACGTGAGCAAGCTTGTAGAATTAGAGGGTTCTCGCTTACATAATTTCCTGCATTTTCAGCGTGATCCATTAGGTTTTATGGTTCACATATTAGCTAAAGGGGATATCGTGTCCTTACGATCGAGTCGCAAAAACCCTTCCTTTGCTCTGAATGATCCGGAAGTCATTCGCGAAGTACTTATTCTAAAGGACTCTTCATTTCGCAAAGGACGCTCTAGCCAAATATTTAAAGCGACGTTAGGTCAAGGCGTCGTTACATCGGAGGGAGAACAGCATGACCGCCAACGACAGATGATTCTTCCAGCTTTTCAAAAACAGCGCATTCAGGAATATTCTAAAACGGTAATCAAACAAACTAGCCTAGCACTCGACGAGTGGCAGATAGGGGAAGAACGTCCGCTTCACCAGGATATCATGAGACTAACTTTATCTATTATTATCGAAGCCATGTTTGGCGTGGACAGAAAAGAGGATGCCGAAAAATTGGGAAATGCGGTCGAGGAGACCATTAACTACACAGCGAACCGCATATTTTCTCCCATACCATTGCCTAAATTCATCCCGACTCGGGGAAACTTACGACACACCCGCTCCATGCGCGTCCTTCATGCAGCAGCGCAGCAGTTCATTCAGGAAGGTCAATCTTCATCTGCTTTTCTAAGAAGTATATTGCATAGGGGAGAGGTCAAGGAACCCGAAGTAATCGATCAGATGATTACGATGCTGATTGCTGGGCATGAGACGACCGCCAACGCCCTATGCTGGTCATGGTACTTGCTTACCCAACATCCACAAATAGAAAAAAACTGGCGCGAGGAAATCGATCAAGTTCTAGGGGATCGTCTACCAACTTATGAGGACCTCTCCAAGCTATCTTATACAAACCAAATTTGGCAAGAGGTATTACGCTTATATCCCCCTGCTTGGATGGTTCTTAGAGAAGCCAACGATGAGGTGAAAATCGGGGGACATATCTTTAAACCCAATTCTATTTTCATGATTTGCCCTTACAGCCTTCATCGCAATCCACGGGACTTTGAACATTCTGAGCAGTTCATACCAGAGCGATTCGCTTCCAGCTCGTCAAAAGACATTCCCCGTTATGCTTATCTCCCGTTTGGCGCAGGAGCTCGATCTTGTATTGGCAATCAATTTGCAACCATGGAAGCATGCTTAATCCTTGTCCTTATGGCCCAGCGTTTTCGATTGGAACTGGTCTCAGGACAATTTCCCCTCATTCCCGAACCATCGGTATCCTTAAGGATAAAGGGAGGATTACGAATGAAAGTGATGGCAAGATAGAAAAAAGAGTGGGAGCATCACATGTTTTTATTCCATTTGAAGTTGGGCTAGTTGTTCATTAATCAAGCGAATTTGATTATAAAGCTGAAGTCTTTCTTGCCAAGAAAGCTTTGAGTCAACCACCTGATCTTTAAGCTCTTCTTTCCTGGCGATAAGCCTATCCGAGGAATCTGCGTTCAACTGCTCAATAAACATAAACCCATCCTCCTTCTGAATAAAAATAAGATAAACTTATAATACAATTAAAATTTTATTTAATCAATGATCGTCTATATCATAAAGTTTCGCTCTGTTTATGCCATTTGTGGGGGGGAGAAAGGAAGATAAGCCCGATGAATCATCGGGCTTTACTAAAGGATTTATTGAATTAGGCTTTTAATACATCATGATCTACATAACGTACAGTTAAGCCCTTCTCATGATGAGGGAAGGGCACTGGCCGAAAAAGCTATGAGGTTAACACGCGTTTGTTGTCTGGCTCAATATGAATGTGGACATTAGAAACATGATGCCTTTCTAGCATGATCTTTTCAATATTATTACAAATTTCGTGGCACTTTACGATATCCAATTTTGGGTCGACATGTATAACAACATCAACAAAAATCTCCGAGCCGTTACTGCGGGCCTTCATGTCATCTACGGCTAGAACACCATGAATTAGCATGATGGTTTCAATATACTGCGGTAACTCCGCTTCGTCGAACCCATCCGTTAACACATAAGATGACTCCCGAAAAATAGACCAAGCTGTTCTACAGATCATGAAGCCTACAACTAATGCAGTCAAAGGATCAAGCCATGGCATATTAAATTGCGATCCAAAAATTCCGATAGCTGCACCTATGCTGACCCACACATCTGATAGATTATCTTTTGCTGCTGCTTGTAATGCTTGACTATTTGTATTGATAGCTAACTTATGATTAAAACGATAAACGGCATACATGACGCCTGCACAAAACATTGCAGTCCATGCAGCAAAAGCATCCGGTGCAGCGGTTACTGTGGAATTGAAGATATTCAAAATGGAATTCCAGATGATATTTAGACCCACACTTACCATAATGAAGGAGGCAAGCAACGAAGCAATGGATTCAGCCTTGGAATGCCCATACATATGATTGGCATCTGCCGGTCTTTTTGATATTTTAATTCCGATCAATATAGCTATAGATAGGAGAATATCCGTCGAATTATTTAATCCATCTGCGACGAGTGCTTCTGAATTTGTTAAATAGCCTATTATCAATTTGACTAATGAAAGAAAAACATAGGCTCCTATACTTAGCCAAGCTCCGTGTTCAATCATAGCACTGCCTCCAAAAAGATTTTCATTTCTACATTTGAGGTCATTATAGAATGGAAAATCATGTGGGTCTAGAGAAACGTTTTTTCGTAAATTAAATACTTTTATATCCGTGCATAGAATTTGTATGAGGGAAACTATAAAAGATGGGAGGTTTTAGGGTGGATAAGGAGAAAGTTGAATAGACGGAAGTCCTCCACCGTGTGATCGCTATTGTAATTTAGTGATAAAGCCATGTAAAAAAAGAAAAGCGTGATTCCATATGCGAATCGACGCTCGAAAAAACATGTGTAACAGAAAAGTTTAGATCGATCTAAACCACATGAACTTGAATGCCGTATTTTTCAAATATATCCTTCATGGCTTTTTTTGCTTCTTCCTCATCATCACCATGAATCTCTAGCTTGTAATGAGAAGAAGTCATTAAAGACATGCTTAGCCCAAGAAAGCTCTTTACATCTACGATTTTATTCCCTGTATGCAACACAATGCTAGAGCTAAAATCTTGAGCCTTGTGTGCAATGGTAACCATTTCTTTTACATTGATAGTTCCATTTTCAATAGCTCTCGCCACTTCAAAAGCATCTGCCATTTTTTTAAAATCCATGTTCAGCTACCTCCTCACAGAATCTCACTTAATTATATCATGATTGCCTTGTAAGTCTAATATTTCTCTAGTTAGGGCATGCTAATCAGCGAACACACGTTTGAGGAGGCAGGGAAATGGAACAGCAAGGGCAAAATCTTGAGCAAGTTTACCAAGAATACCTAGATAAAGGGCAACAGCAAGCTAAACAAGAAGTCCAGATGACAGTAGAAGCGGGTCAGGAGGTGATTGTGGCAGTTAAGAAAAATGAAGAAGGTAATCTTATCGCATTTTGGACAAATACAGGGCGAGTCTTAGACTATCTAACCGCACTTGAAGAGGCTAAACAAGGAAGACTTGCTCATGTTGATGTTTTTCACAAGTATGGACGTGACATTCTGCGAAGCGAACCTGATGGAATAGAAGAAAACAACCTGGATCGGTTGCCAGAGTTCTAGTAGAGGACCCTTAAGAGGGTCCTTTCATATTTATAACCTATTTTAACCTGGTTAGGTATTTATACCTTTCATTTATGAGTCCTCAAACATATTCTATTGAAACTGCATACAAGGAGGTGATCTTCATGAGAGCAGTAAATAAAGTAAATAGACTAGTTGAACAATTATTAGCTTCTTTACAAGCATTGAAAAACACCAAATTGGGTAAGTTAGGCACTTTAAAGCAAGGTGCAAGAGGAAAGCTCCGCACCCTAAAAGCCGGTAAAGCTAGCAAACTTCATACTTTGAAAAAAGGCCAATAAATGAAAAAGTAGAGGGTGTTCCAAAAGGTCGCTAGCGACCTATAGGGACACCCTTTTTCCTATTCCAGGGAATTTTCACTTTGGGATCTCGCATCCATTTTCGTCGCAGGCCGGACCTTCTGTACTTGCAAGGGTGAATGGACCATCCTGTTCATGAATTTGTTGCAGTGCTTCCACGAACGTCTCAGTCGGCTGCGCCCCGGTAATGGCGTATTTTTTGTTGATCAGGAAAAATGGGATACTGCGTATTCCGTATGCATCAGCTTCT
>JBEQAI010000099.1:0-10182 GCA_041640415.1 Ammoniphilus sp.
CCTGCTCCCCAAAAGCCGACAACCATTAACGCCAGTAAGATCGGCGGAAAGCAGAGGACCAAATCCACCACTCTCATGATCGCTTTTTCCGTGACCCCCCTTACATATCCCGCCAGCACGCCGAGGGCAAGGCCGAAAGAAAAGGCAATAGCCGCCGATCCTAAAGCTACAATCAGTGAGGGTCGAATGCCGATGATGAGACGGCTCAAGATATCCCGCCCAAACTCATCCGTTCCGAGCGGATGCCCCGGCAAGGACGATTGCAGCACCTTGTCCGGCTGGATTTCGAGCGGATCGTGAGGGAGGATCCAGGGTCCGATTGCAGCTACGAATAATATCGGAAACAGAACAAGAAAGCTAGCCATAAAGGTCTTATTCCGCGAGCATTTTCTTAACAATAGTCCCACCTCCATTAACGGGTTCTCGGATCCATGACTCCGTACAGAATATCGACAAGCATATTAACAAGAATGAAGAACGTCGCCATGACAACGATACAGCCTTGAATTAAGGGATAATCGCGGACTGCAATGGAATTGACCAATAATGTGCTCATGCCCGGCCAATTAAAAAGATATTCGATCAAAACCGTACCGCCAATCAGGTTGCCCAGTTGCAACCCAATCACGGTAATCACCGGGATAATGGCATTCCTTAAGGCATGCTTGAAAATGACTTTACTTTCGGACAATCCCTTAGCCCTTAAGGTTTGAATATATTCTCGGTTTAACACCTCCAGCATCGACGACCGCGTCATCCTCGCTATAGACGCGGCCAACCCAAGGGCTAGTGTCAAGGCCGGCAAAAAGATCCGCATCATATGCTTCACGGGATCCTCGGAAAATTCAACAAACCCGCTTGCCGGAAGCCAATTGAGCTGGAAGCTGAACAGCAACACCAAAAACGTTCCCAAGACATAAACCGGAAAGGACACGCCCATCGCCGCGAAGGACGATAATGCCAAATCAATAAAGCTTTCCCGCTTCATCGCCGCCACGATTCCTAAGGGAATGCCGATCAATACAGCCAGGACAATAGATACTAAGGCTAACTCAATCGTATTGGGGAGTCTCTGTTCGATATACGTTTTAACCGGTGTGTTGTCGAAAAGAGACTGGCCGAAATCCAATTGGGCAAAGTTAGAAATCCATTGCGTATATTGTGCGAAAACCGGCTGATCAAGTCCGAGCGTTTGGCGCATTTCCGCCACGGCGGCTGGGTCTGCTCCCCTTTCGGTCCCCAATACAAGCAGTGCAGGGTCACCTGGCATAAAACGTATTAAGGAGAATACGATGGTGGCTACCACCAGCACTTGGATAAAAACAACAGAAAATTTGACGCTTAAGAAGCGTACCAATGTTAACACACCCTTTAGGAAAGATAATCACGAGGATATAGAGATGCTTGCTTTGCGAACAGGTTGTGCTGCATGGACAGCCGAATAGAGATGGCAGGCCACCGCATGCTTCTTATTCACATCAATGAATTCCGGCTCCACTTCATGGCAGATCGGCATGACATCAGCGCATCTCGTGCAGAACCTGCAGCCCTTTGGCGGATTGACGGGACTTGGAACGTCACCAGTCAAAACGATTCGCTCTTTCTTGAAATCCGGATCCGGCATCGGGATGGCTGACAGCAAAGCTTGTGTATAGGGATGCTTCGGATTGGCATAAAGCTCATGGGCATCGGCGATTTCGACGATTCTACCTAAATACATGACCGCGATCCGGTTGCTAATATAGTTGACAACCGATAGATTATGAGAGATGAACAAGTACGTTAAATTAAATTCTTTTTGCAATTCATTCAAAAGGTTTAAGATTTGGGATTGAATCGAAACATCCAGAGCCGATACAGCTTCATCGCATACGATCAATTTGGGGTTCAGTGCGATGGCCCGCGCGATGCCTATGCGCTGCCTTTGGCCTCCAGAAAATTCATGAGGGTAGCGGTTGATATACTGCGAGCTCAAGCCTACCATCTCTAGCAATTCTTTCACTCGCTTCTCCTTCTCCGTGCCTTTGGCGACACCATGAATCTCGAACGGAGCTCCGATAATTTGGCCGACCGTCATTCTTGGATTAAGAGACTCGAAAGGCTTCTGGAATACCATCTGCATGGATTTGCGATGCTGTCGCAATCTGCTCCCCTTAAGGTCGAGGATATTTTGATCTTCAAACAAAATTTCTCCGCTGTCCGCTTCGATGAGGCGCATAATCACCCTCGAGAGGGTACTTTTGCCGCAGCCGGATTCTCCAACAAGCCCGAAGGTTTCTCCCTTCAGCACGGAAAAACTGACGTTGTCAACGGCTTTCACATAACCGGATGGTTTGGAAAATAAGCTCTTCTTTATCGGAAAATATTTTTTAACCTGATTTACTTTCAAGAGAATGTCTTTCATTTTGCATCTCACTCCTTCCCTTGTCCAACAACCAGCAGCGAACGCGGCGCTGACGATTGATTTCTAGCATGTCAGGTTCCTTTTGCCTGCAAATATCGGTCGCATCCGGGCATCTTGGGCTAAACCTGCAGCCGGACGGCATAGAGCTAATGCTAGGGACAGCCCCTTGGATGCTGTATAGCTTCTTGTCTTTTTGGCCCAAATGAGGAATCGACTTAATAAGCCCTCTCGTATACGGGTGCTGCGGATGATGGAAGATGGACTTCACGTCCCCTTCTTCAACAACCTGGCCAGCGTACATGACCGCCACCCGATCCGCCACCTCTGCTACCACCCCCAAGTCATGGGTGATGAGCATTATACTCATATCCATTTCCTTGCGAATCTTCTTCAGCAAATCCAGGATTTGCGCCTGCACCGTCACATCGAGCGCTGTCGTAGGCTCGTCGGCGATAAGAAGCTTAGGGCTCGATGACAAGGCCATGGCGATTACGATACGCTGGCACATCCCTCCTGAAAGCTCGTGGGGATAGGTATTCATAACTCTCTCTGGATGAGCAATACCTACCTGCTTCAGCAGTTCAATCGCTTTATCGCGAGCAGCCTTTTGAGTTATTTTCTCGTGGATTCGGATTGCCTCGATGATTTGGCTGCCACAGGTGTAAACGGGATCTAAGGCCACCATGGGATCCTGAAAAATCATTGACATCTGCTTCCCACGTACGCGGGACATCTCTTTTCTATTCAATTTTAGTAGATTCGTATTTTCGAGCCATATTTCTCCCGAAGCAATTCTACCCGACGGAGGTAAAAGCTGTATCAAAGAAAGAGAAGCAATGGTTTTTCCACTGCCGCTTTCCCCGACAATGCACAGCGTTTCTCCTTTATTGATGGTTAAATTCACTCCACTGACAGCCGGGAATACGCCCGTTTCCGTTTTAAATTCGGTTTTAAGATCGGTTATCCTCAGTAGGACATTGTCCATGCATATCTCTCCTAGCTTCACTACAGTTTCATCCCTGACCATTGGATAAGAACTACTTTCATCTAGAACTAAACATATGGTTAAGTCGGTAGAATCGACCAGCGCTATCTTCCCCTGCAACATGAATCTATGCGCTGATCGAATTCCCTTTTAGACCAGAACAGATTGTCTCTGATTTTCCGTTTTCTCTCTGTCGACCTGCAGCCCTTGAGGCGTTTGAATGACGGTTACGCCGTAATCCGAGCATGCGGCTTCCAGAGAAACCTTTCCTTCCCGGACATCTTTCAAGACGGCTTCAACAGGACGAAGATAGGGGTCCCCATAACCACCGGAGCCTGGTGAACATACGCTGATCAAGTCCCCTTTATTCAGGGTTACACCCGAAATCTTGGACTTCATCTGCTCCAATTCGCCTCCGTTTTGGGATATCCAGAAGCTTCCCGGGGCTCCATTCTTACCGCCTTCAATTCCCCAAGGAGAAAACTTGTGGCGATCACCGAGACCGGTATAGCTAATTCCGTCGGTCAAGATTCGGAAATCTCGCTGGATTCCCAAGCCACCGCGATATAAGCCGGCTCCGCCCGAATCCTTGAGAAGCTCATATCTTTCTACCAAGATGGGATACTCGCGTTCCAATGCTTCTACAGGAAGATTAGACGTGTTCGTCATGTGGACTTGCACCCCACTCAAACCGTCTCCTCGGCTATGTGCGCCAGATCCCCCGGCAATCGTTTCCAAATAAACGAAATATTGATTGGTGTTCGGATTGGTTCCAGAGAAAATGGCCGAAGTCACGACGCTGTTGCAGGCCGCCAGAACACGATCAGGCGCCACCTTGGACAAAGCACCCAGAATGACATCAACTACTCGCTGGGCTGTGTCTACCCTCTGCCCTACAGGAACAGGAAGCTTGCAGTTTACAATAGAACCTTCAGGAGCCGTTACATTCAGAGCCCGATAGATCCCATGGTTGGCAAAAATAGATTGACCAGCTACAGCCTTGAAGCAATAAAATACCGTCGTCAGCAAACCCGAAAAGGTCATATTCAATGGACCGGGCACTTGTGGGCTGGAACCCTCAAAATCCACATACGCGGTTCCATCATTAATCGTAATCGTAGCTCTGATAGGAACCGGTGCATCCGAATTGGAGCCGGCATCATCCAAATAATCCTCAAACGTATAGCTTCCATTAGGAAGAGTACGTATGCCTGCCCGCATCAAATGTTCGGCATAATCTAGTAGCGCATCCGTACATTCCCCAAAGTAATCGGCTCCGTATTTTCGAACCACTTCGCCCATACGCTTGGCACCGGCAATATTAGAAGCGATTTGGGCATCTAAGTCCCCTCGACGCTCGACCGGCGTTCTTGTATTCAGAACAATAAAATCGTAGGATTCCCGTACAATCTCGCCTGCTCGGCAAATTCTTCCGAGAGGGATCCGCAAGCCTTCCTGATAGATCGTGGTGGAATCAGCCGATACGCTGCCGGGCACCATTCCCCCGATGTCTGAATGGTGAGCAATATTCGCTACAAAACCGACCAACCGCTCCTCCACAAAGACCGGGGAAACCATCGAGATATCCGGAAGGTGTGTTCCTCCCCCCGAATAGGGATCATTGGTGACAAAAACATCGCCTGGCCGAATCGACTCCACAGGGAACCTTTTTAAGACTTCATTTACTACATCCAGCATGGATCCTAGATGCATAGGCACATACTCAGCCTGGGCAATCATGTTTCCTTTGGCGTCAAAGATCGCAGTGGAGCAATCTTTTCTCTCTTTAATGTTTGTGGAATAGGCTGTCTTGACTAAGGTTACGCCCATTTCTTCGGCAATGGAGAGCAGCAAATTCCCTACAATTTCTAACGTAATGGGATCTATTTTCTTCATCTTTACTCCACCTCGCTAAAAGTATGGATCAGGAGGTTACGATACGGATCGACATCTAGCGATTGGCCCGGAAGAATAAGAATTGTCGTATCCATCTGCTCAATGATCGCTGGACCTGCAATGCGATTGCCTGGAACTAGCTCACTGCGATTATAGATGGCTGTGCTATAATAGCCCGGTTCATCCACCTCAGAGAAATAGACTTCACGGTAAGAAATAGGCTTCGCGGGTTCAGCCTCGGCGATTTCCAATTTTTCTAGCGTCGCTTTGGGGAGCTGCCCCAATGCCGTCACGCGATAATTGACAAATTCCACGATGCCTGACTTGTTCGAATAACCGTAGATTTTTTCATGCTGTTCGTGGAAGCGATCTACAATCCCCTGAACGCCCTGGCCATTCAGTTCCTCATATTCTACAGGGATCGTAATCTCGTAGTTTTGTCCTTTAAAGCGCATATCAATGCCTAAAACAAAACGACGGTTGGACTCATCAATCCCTTCCTTCTCCAGCATTTTCGAGCCCTCTCTTTCCATATCGGAAAAGAGTTGCCCAATCAGCTTCATGCTATCTCCATGCGCTTCCTTCAAGGAAGAGCGAACATAATCGGACCTTACATCAGTAACCAGCAATCCGAGGGAACAAAATGTTCCCGGCGAAGGCGGAACCAATACTCGAGGGATATTTAGCTCACGGGCTAGTGCTCCGCAATGAAGGCCGCCGGCTCCTCCGAACGAAACTAAGGTAAATTCCCGCGGGTCATATCCCTTCTGAACGGAAATGAGACGAATAGCCCTTGTCATATTCGCATTCACCACAGATAGGATCCCCATAGCCGCTTCCAATTCCGTCAAGTTTGTGTTATCGCAAATATGTTCCTTGACTACCCGTTTTGACGCTTCCACATCAAGCGCCATGCGGCCTCCCAAAATACCCTCAGGATTCAATCGGCCGAGTATCACGTTGGCATCCGTTACTGTAGGGCGTGTACCTCCTCGCCCATAGGCAGCAGGACCAGGCATAGAGCCCGCACTTTCCGGTCCCACTTTAAGGGCTCCACCCCCGTCAAGCCAGGCAATCGAACCGCCGCCCGCACCGCAAGCATGAATATCCAGCATCGGAATTCGGGCTGGAAACCCTTCCACTTCTCTTTCCATGGAAACCTTGGGTTCCCCATTCTCAATCAAGCTAAAGTCAGCTGAAGTTCCGCCCATGTCGAAGGTGATCATATTCTTATACCCCGTAAGCTCCGCAATGTGTGCTGCAGCTACAACCCCGGCAGCTGGACCGGACACCGCCGTACGAACTGGGTTGGACACGGATTCCTGAATGGAAATGATCCCCCCATTCGATTGCGTTATGTACGGATCAACCGGGATGCCTACTTCGCGAACGGAATTCTGGAAATTTTCCATGTACCGCTTCATGACCGGTCCCAGGTAGGCATTAATGGCTGTCGTGCTTAAACGAGCATACTCCCGGAATTCTGGAACTACCTTATGGGAAGCTGAGACGTACGCTTCCGGGAACATTTGCTGAATCTCCTCTACCGCTACTCTCTCATGCTCCGGATTTAAGTAGGAAAAGAGAAAACATACTGCGATAGACTGAACACCCTCGTTCTTTAACTTCTGAATCGCATCCCGTAAGCTATCTTTGTCAATGGGTTTATGCGCTTGGCCATTGGCATAGAGACGTTCACTAACTTCCATGCGAAGGTGCCCAGGAATCACCTGCTCGGGTTTCTCCTTAAAAAAATCGTAAAGGCTTGGCCGGGTTTGACGTCCAATCTCAAGCAGATCGCGGAATCCCTCAGTCACCAGTAGCCCTGTAACAGCTCCCTTTCTTTCGATTAACGCATTGGTGGCTACCGTCGTACCATGAGCCAGGTAACGGACCTCCGAAACGGGAATCGCATTCATCTCGAGAATTTGTACAATGCCATTCATGATCGCTCGAGAAGGATCATCGGGAGTGGAAGGAACCTTATGGTTCCTTATCTCTCCCGTTTGGGAATCAACCAATGTTACGTCGGTAAATGTCCCCCCGACATCTACCCCTATCATGTAACGCATACTCTTTCCTCCTCTTTCTCGCCTTAATAAGGGACCTTAAACATATAACGTCTGGTTTCAAGCGGGTGATTTCTTTCCTCTGCCAGCGCAACAGCATAAAGTCGAAGAACAAAATTGAGGACAAGCGGAGCAAAATATCCCTTTACCTCGTCATCAATGCCAGTCAAGTCAAAATTTTCTGCATCAAGAATGAGCAGCTTCTCGCCATATTGCTTCAGGAATGTTTCCGCACGCTCTTCTAGATAGCGTGTACTATCTAAACCCTTCAATAGAATAAACGGTACGTTCTTATCTAGAATCTCAAAAGGCCCGTGGAAGAACTCGCCAGCATGAATGGCGTGAGAGTGGATCCATTGCATTTCCATTAGCATGCAAATCGAGAAGGAATAAGCCATGCCAAAGTTCGCGCCACTAGCCATGGTGTAAATGATTTTTTCATTCTTGTACTCTTGGGCATAGGCTTTAGCTTGATCCGTATATTGTTCTCTAGCTTTTTCAAAGACTGTACCAAGATGATCTAAGCTACTTAACAGCTTTTCATACTTCTTGTTCCCTTCCTTAACGTAAACAAGACCCATGGCTAATTTATAGAGAATGGCGTAATTCATAATTTCCGGGTTAGGATCCTTGCCTCCAGCTGGAACCCAACTGTAATTCACTTTGAAATCAGATGCGTCAGCAAGCGGCGCTGTTTCAACATACATTAAGGAAACCACTAAGGCCCCTTTGCTTTTCGCAAATTTCGCTGCATCCGTTGTTTCGGGCGTTTTTCCCTTATGAGAACACAGAATCACCAGAGAATTTTCGCCAAGCGTTGCTGGGTGGCGATATATAAATTCATTGGAGCTATATACTTCTGCTGTAATGGTTTTCGCTTCTCGATCCAGAAAATATTTGCTTGGATACATCAAAGCGGAAGAACCACCGCAAGCTACATAAAAAACTCGATCAATCGTTCTCTGTTTAAAAGCTTCCAATACCTGTTCAACCTGCTCATTTACATTCAAACTTGCGTTTACAATCACTTTCATTCCTCCTAAGAAACAATTTGTTTTATGAAGTTCTATATCATTTTTTTGCAGATGTTATAAAGTCCAATTACTACTTCGTGCAAATCGCTGCCATTTGAGAGTTTGCGAATTATTTAGATCGTTTACTACCTCCTTTTAACTCAGAACTTACTCAATGATGTTGTTCCATATTGTTCTGTATTGTTCTGTGATTCGATTATACACGAATCCATTTTTGTGATCAATAGCAATTTTCAGTTTTTTACTAATAAATAGAACAAACTCTCATATAAACTATGTAAACTTAAGTGTTTCATTGACTAGTTTCTACTGTTAATGTAATATTTTTAATAATACAATATAGAACAAATATTTTGCCAGGATAGTCTATGATATCATTAATTCATTTTTATTTGTTCTATAATGAACCATATTGTACCTTATTGTTCTGTGCTGAAATTACTCTTAGGAGGGAGGAAGTGTTTATTCGCAGGCCTGGTGTTTGGGATGTATAATATAAAGATACAAACTAGTCCCACTTGAAGCACCGAACTTACTGTACTTGTAGTTGTTAAGAAAGGAGGGAACATCGATATTAGATCCTAATGCAGTGACGCCTATGTATGCTCAACTCGCCGACCAGTTCCGATTTATGATTGAATCCGGGAAACTTCATCCTGGAGACCGCTTTCCCGCTGAGCTGGATTTGGCTAAGAAATACGGCATCGGTCGTATTACTGTACGAAGTGCTATCAATGAACTCGTCCAAGAAGGCTTACTGATTCGAATACAAGGTAAGGGCACCTTTGTTGCTGAGCCTAAAATTGAGCGTGAGTTAGTTAATGTCGCTAGTTTTACTGATCGCATTCAATCCCGCGGCATGAGGGCAGGCTCGCGTTTATTGGATGTTAGCGTTATCCCCGCAAGCAGAAAAATTGCTCAAGTTTTAGGAGTAAGCGAGAATGATCCGGTCGTTGAATTTAAAAGACTACGTTTGTCTAATGATGAGCCGGTTGCCTTAGAGACTTCTTATCTTTCTGTGGATAGGTTCCCTGGCATAGAAGACGAAAATCTAGAAAATAAATCGCTATATCAAATTCTTGAATCTAAGTATCAAGTGCGACTTGTTCATTCAAGTAAGACTTTAGAGCTTGTTAGGGCATCAAAAACAGAAAGCAACATGATGCAAATACCCGCTGGAACTCCACTTTTTCTTATGACAGCGGTCGTCTATGCTGAGGATAATCAAGTCATCGAGTACGCCAAAATCTTATTTCATGGTGACCGCTTTAAATTTCAGGTTTATTAAACTAAAAAAGGGAGAATAAGGGTACAAACTTTTGTATCCTTTTTCTCCCTCATTTTATTTATTAGTTACTACCGATCCCTCTGACATAACATCATAAGTCTCTAGGAACTTCGTATTAAACTCTCCCTTAATAAACCTTTCATGCTCCAACAGTCTCTGATGAAAAGGAATCGTGGTATGGATTCCCTCAATAACAAATTCTCCGAGAGCACGTTTCATTCTCTCGATCGCTTCCTCGCGGTCCTTTCCCCAAACAATCACTTTAGCGACCATGGAATCATAAAATGGGGAAATCTCGTAGCCTGCGTAAACTGCGCTGTCAATTCGTACGCCGAAGCCGCCCGGCGGAAGGTACGCATCCACCTTACCTGGGGAAGGCATAAAATTCCTAGCCGGATTCTCGGCGTTAATCCGACATTCGATCGCCCAGCCATCAATTTTCACGTCCTCTTGCTGGAAGGAAAGCGGATAACCTGCAGCGACACGGATCTGTTCTTTGATTAAGT
>JBEQAI010000100.1:0-10149 GCA_041640415.1 Ammoniphilus sp.
TGGTCTGATTTATAGTAAGAACATTCCCTCCTTTTCCGGCTACAAAGGTGAGTACTCGGGATAATACACCCGACCGATGCTCCAGCTGAAGGGATATTGTAATGATCATTTCACGCATCATGGCATTAAAAGGAAAAATACCGTCCTTATACTTGTAATAAGCACTGCGACTCAGTCCGACCTTCTCCACAGCGATGTGCACAGTCTCAGCCTCACCTGACTCCAGCAGCTGCTTAGCCTCTACCGTCTTCAATATGGCCTCTGGGAGGATCTCTTCACGGACCAAATAATATTTTTCCTCACGGTTCTTCATTACGTCCTCCATGAATAAACATTTGTTTTCCTATAGTGGACATTATAGAACATCCTTTTTTCTTTGACAAGAAGAAAAAAAAGAGCCCTTGCTTTTAGGCAACGGCTCCCTTCTATTATTCCACAAATTCAAATTCAAAGTCACCAATTCGAACGGTGCTTCCGTTTTCCGCTCCCTTTTCTCGCAGGGCCTGATCTACGCCCATTAATCGCATAGTACGAGCAAACCGCTGAATCGAGTCATGGGAATTCAAATTCGTCATCTTCATGAGACGGACAATATAATCGCCTTCTACAATAAACGTTTCATTATCCCGACGCACAAAGAACTTCTCAGGATCTTTCTCCGCTTTGTAAACGACGCGTTCTTGGGCCTCTTCTTCAAGCTCCTCGACCATCGGCGTGACTGGAATCTGGTCGAGTTTGTCGGCTACCGCATAGATCAACTCCTGGATTCCTTGCTTGGTCGCTGCCGAGATCGGAAAAATCTCAACCTCTTCCCCAATCTTTTCCCGGAACGCCTTGAGATTTTCTTCCGCCTCAGGAATATCCATTTTATTGGCTGCAACGATTTGGGGGCGGTCCTCTAGCTTCTGGTTATAAAGCTTAAGCTCTTCATTGATCTGCACGTAGTCCTCATAAGGATCTCTTCCTTCAATCCCAGCCATGTCCACGACATGAAGAATCAGACGAGTCCTCTCAACATGGCGCAGGAATTGATGGCCTAATCCTACTCCCTCATGAGCCCCCTCAATCAATCCAGGTAAGTCAGCCATCACGAAGCTGCGGCCTTCACCCGCATCCACTACACCAAGGTTAGGTGTCAAGGTGGTAAAATGATATTCAGCAATTTTAGGCTTAGCAGCAGACACCATAGAAATCAAAGTAGATTTTCCTACGCTGGGGTATCCGACAAGTCCTACATCAGCCAAAACTTTAAGCTCTAAACGCACATAGCGCTCTTGCCCGGGCTCTCCGTTTTCCGCAATAGAAGGGGCGGAATTCACCGATGTGGCAAAGCGTATATTCCCGCGTCCGCCTCTTCCTCCTTTTGCCACGACAACCGTCTGCCCGTGGTAGACCATATCGGCAATAAGTTCACCCGTATCATCATCATAAATCGAAGTTCCCGGCGGAACCTTGACCACCATATCCTCTGCTCCAGCACCATGCTGCGACTTAGTCCTTCCATTTTCTCCTTTAGGAGCTTTAAAATGGCGCTGGTACTTAAAATCGACCAGGGTTCTCAATCCTTCATCTACAACAAAGACCACATCGGCACCTCGTCCGCCGTCGCCTCCTGCAGGCCCCCCCTGATCCACATACTTCTCTCTGCGGAAGGCTACCATTCCATTGCCTCCGTCGCCGCCCTTAACATAAATCTTCGCGGTATCTACAAACATCCTATTCCTTCACCTCTTGGTTTACAGGAAAATAAAATTCCATTATCGATTCTTGATCATTATGTAAGCCTTCCACGAAAAAGCCTTCCTCATTCCCCATCTGACGTGCGAGCTCCCTGAGAGCTTCTATGCATGCCAACTCCTGCAATCGCCCTTCATACTCAACAGCCAGAAACAGGGCATGGTCCAAAGCCTGAAGTTCGATAACGAGCGAATTGGGCAATCCATCATTAGGCTGGGAAAACTCCCTGTATGTTTCAATGATGCCTCTTACAAGAAAGTAAAACCTCTGCTTCTCATCATGCCCAAAACCGTTTAAATTAATGAGCTCCGGCACTTGAAATTCTAGCTTCATTTCCTTATGTAAGGCAGGGTATGTTAGTAAGAAAGCCACCAGCTCATCATGACCAAGGGCTGCAATTCGACTTTCGTTATTTGTCATTTCCGTTACTTTTAGCATGTATTCTTCACAAAGATCATAACGCTTTAATTTAAGATAGCCCATAATGACTTGGACATGATTCAGCCAGTCATGTCGTTGCAGGCGCAAGCTCTCCAAATAATGATGACGTTCTTCGTTTATGGTTACCTCTTCTATTAGTCGTTGTGGCAGTTTACTTTTTGTGCTGTCGTATTGAGCCAACCCAGACACCCCCATGTCAAGTAGACGTGGAATATGCTTCCAAGTTCTTTTGCTTAGTATAACACAAAAACCCGACGAATGTCGGGTTTTTGCTAAGGGGTCTTATGCTTCTTGAGCTACAGGCTCGATAACCACTTGCTTGCGGTCACGTCCTAGACGCTTGAAACGAACAACTCCGTCAGACAAGGCAAACAAAGTGTCGTCTCCACCGATTCCAACGTTTAATCCAGGGTAGATCTTCGTTCCGCGCTGACGAACAAGAATGTTCCCAGCCTTTACGAATTGACCGTCCCCACGCTTCACTCCAAGGCGCTTCGCGATACTGTCGCGACCGTTCTTAGTAGAACCTACCCCTTTCTTAGAAGCGAAAAATTGAAGATTCAACTTTAACATTACATCCACCTCCTAGTAGGTTTTTGATCATAAATTCGAACAAACTTTCCGTACTCTATGGCAACCGACTGAAGCGAAGCTACCATGCCATCGAGGAGTAATTGAACTTTCTCTTGTCCCACCGGAATTCTCTCCGGGACGGAACAGCGGAGAAACCCACTCTCTCCCTGCTGGACAGGAAGCTCCACCCCAAGTAGCATATCAATAGCATTAATCGTACCAAAAGAAATCCCAGATACGGCAGCACAGACAATATCCTGTCCCGGATCCGCAAACCCGGCATGTCCATCAATGGTGATCGATTCGATGTCTCCTGATGTGCGTCGCTTGACATGCACCTTAATCATAAGATTTAAGCGTTGATGCTTTCGATTACGACTTTAGTGTATGGTTGACGATGCCCTTGCTTCTTGTGGTAGTTTTTCTTCGCTTTGTATTTGAAGACGATAATCTTCTGTCCGCGTCCATGTCTGTCAACCTTAGCAGTTACAGAAGCACCTGCTACAGTAGGACTTCCAGCAACAACCTTACCATCCTTGTTTACTAGTAATACGCGGTCAAAAGTTACAGTTTCACCATCAGCTTGTGGAAGCTTCTCGATATAAAGCTCAGCTCCTTGCTCAACTTTATATTGCTTACCACCTGTTTCGATAATTGCGTACATTCCTTGCACCTCCCTATAGTTATACTAAGACTCGCCATCCCAGGTGCCAGATTGGCTTAAGAGAAACCTGTTCCGAGCGGTTGTAGCATGATGACAGGAGCCAAACATGATATCAACAAAAAACAGATTACCATATTCAAAGATTGAGTGTCAAGGTAAAAGCTTTCCAGCTAGTACAGCTTTCGCATAATGCCGAGTTACCTTCACCACTTTAACCAGCTGTTTCTGTCCGACTAGTTGACCAGCCCCTTCAACCTCGATACGATAATCCTTTATTATGCCTACCCCATCTTGATGGTTGTGATGATGTCGATGCTCAATCAGTAGAGGGAAGTGTTCCCCTTCCTCTACGGGCAACGCCCGTCTCCTCACTTCTTGCAGACTGCCAACGAAAGAAAAGTGAAAATGCTGCTCATGCATTAGCTCATTGGTTTGGATATAAATCTCAAGCCCCGTCTCTTGTTCCAAGCGTTGCAGCTCCATGTCCTCGGTCCCTCTTACCTTTTCCGCAATCACCGGATGTACCTCAAGAAGAATAGACTCCACATGGTCAGACCGTACATATTCCCTAATTGACCTTTCTATCGCTGCTATAACCGTATCTATAGCCAGAACCTTTCCTCTTCCTTCACAATATGGGCAAGCGCGCATAAGAATATCGGATAAGTTTTGTCTAACTTTTTTTCTTGTCATCTCCAAAAGGCCGAGTTGAGTAAAACCAAGCAAATGAGATTTGGTGCGGTCCCGCTTCAGATACTCTTGTAAAGCACTCCATACCGCAGCCCGATGGTCTTGCTTTCTCATATCAATAAAATCGATGAGGATGATCCCCCCAATATCGCGCAATCTTAATTGGCGGGCAATTTCTTTAGTGGCTTCCAGATTAGTTTTATAAACCGTTTCTTCTAGATGATGAGTTCCTGTGAACTTTCCTGTATTGACATCAATCGAAGTAAAAGCCTCCGTCTGGTCAATAATGAGATACCCTCCGCTTTTTAACCAGACCTTTCGCCTTAGCGCTTTTTCAATCTCCCCTTCAATTTCAAAAGCATCAAACAAGCTTGTCCGATCTTTATAGAGCTTTAGCTTTTGCTTTAATGCCGGAATCGCATGCTGAAGATCCTCTAAAACCTTATGGTACATAGGAACACTATCAATGATTAATTCATCCACATCTTCAGTGAGAAGATCTCTTGTGATTCGAGAGACTAGGTCCAAATCTTGATGAATGAGCCGCAGCGGTTTACTCCCCTTAGCAGACAGGCTTGCTTTTTCCGCAAGGCCGCGAAGAAATAGAAAATCAGCTTCTAGCTCTTCTTTACTTGCACCTTCCGCTACGGTGCGAGCGATCACGCCTTCTTGTCCCGCGCATAAAGGCTCCAAAATCGCACGCAGCCTTTCCCGTTCCGTTTCTTGCGAAATTTTCCGGGAGAGGCCGATGTACGGATCGGTAGGCATGTAGACTAAAAAACGTCCTGGAAAGCTCAGTTGAGTTGTAATACGTGCCCCTTTTGTCCCTAAGGGCTCCTTGACCACTTGAACAATAATTTCCTGACCTTGCGTCAGTATTTCCCGAATAGAAGGCTTAGGCTTTTCCTTATTCTCCTTCCATTCGGACGGAAGACAATCATCCACATAGAGAAAGGCATTTTTCTCCATTCCGATATCGACAAAGGCTGCCTGCATGCCCGGCAGCACATTCGCAACTTTGCCTTTATATATATTCCCAACCACCCTCTGTTCAACCGGCCGCTCCACAAACAACTCCACAAGCTTGCGGTTTTCCAAGATGGCGACGCGGGTCTCCCAATGGGCGCAGTTTACTATAATTTGCTTCAACGTTTTAAACCCCTCTTCAAACGAATAGTATCCTCTCTATTTTAGCCAATTGTTAGCAGTTCAGATATGGGTCGTTGAGGGTTTTTTTTGAAGAACGCTTGTAGAATCGCTTCCTCTGACAGAGAAGCCACTACCCGCTGTCTTCCATCTAAGACCTGAAAGCAATGGTAGGACTCTTTTTTCATAAGCTTTACGACTTCTCCAATCCGATCGTTTGGGTTCAATCGATAAGTATCTGATTTTTGGCTTCCCAAGGCTATCCTTTCTTTTTCTTTTTTCAATAAAAATCGGATAAATTGATAGTGAGCGCGCTTATATGCGATTCGATTTTCAATGAGAAGATATACACTAATCGCGATAAGATTCCACTGATAGGGAAGAAGCAGCGAGATTACAAGCAGGACAAAGGATAAAATGGAAGACCATATGATACAAAAGTAGATTGTTCGGTAATACGGCAGCCATTTACTGAGAAGGGCCTGCAGGATTTTCCCCCCATCTAAAGGCCATATGGGCAAAAGGTTAAAACAGGCAATCCAAGCATTCGCTTCTATAAAGAAGTGCGTCCACTCCTGCTCCCACACACCGAGCCAAAAGAGCAGCATCCCAACCAGGATCATCATCCCGTTGACGAAAGGTCCTGCCAAGGCTACGATCATTTCATCTTTAGCCTTCGTGGTTCCCCACTCATCAACCTTAGCTACCCCGCCAAAAGGAAGCAGCTCGATGCTTTGTACTCTCCATCCTACTGCTAGTGCCGCAAATACGTGGCCTAGCTCGTGCATGATCACGATGGAAAAAAGGGTGAGAAGCTCGAAGAATTGTCCGGTCATCGCAGCTGCAATCGATATGACCCAGAATAAAGGATGAACCTTGATTTTTATCCTTGCCATCTGCCAATTATTCAAATGTTATCACGCTCGTCGGGTCAATAAATTGCCCGTTCATTTCCATGGAAAAGTAAACCGTGCTTCCATCTTTGCTTTTTCCGATAGCTTGACCTGGTTGTACCCAATCCTGCTCTGCCACTTCGATTTGATCTAAGCTGCCATACCATGCTTGCATTTGGTTTTCATGTTGAACCACAATGGTCTGTCCAATCCCTTCCTTTTCCCCAACAAAAATGACCCAGCCTTGGTCAACCGCTTTAACCTCACTTCCCGCTGGAGCTTCAATCTGAATTCCTCTTCCGTCTAGGAAAAAAGGGGCCGAGATCGTGCCCGTCACAGGGGTTAGCAGCTTCTTGGGCGAAACCTGATTCCAAACGGGTTGTCCCTTAGCTTGCTGTTCAAAACTAGGCAAAATAGAAGGAGGGGCTCCTACATATCTCTCCATCATCGATATCATACCTTGAAAATTATATTCCCGTGTCATTACTTGTCCTACAAAGTCTTTAGCTGCTGAAGAATAAGGGATATTGGTTTTATAGAGGAGAAAGGTAAAGCTCAATAAAAACAAAGAAATAAGTGCCTTCAGCATAAATCTTGAACTCACAGGTGCGGCTGCCTCTTCCCTTGCTCCCCACGAATCATCAGAATCCCACTCAAAGTCTCTGCGATTAAATCGATTGGAAACACTCCTCCCCTCTTCCAACGGATAGGGCGTATCTCCTGCCTCCCTCATTTGCTCCCTTAACATCTTCAATCTTTCTTCTCTACGCCGTTTAATGGAATCCTGGCTCATGATTTCAAACCACCCTTCCCATACTTGTCCTCTAAAACACTTTATGAATGAAAAGGACAAGATAGAACATCGGCGCTTAAGTGAAAAAGGCTGTCCTTGTTGAGTCGACATCGACTCTCGGACAGCCTCTCCTAAGCTAAATTTAATCAAACATCAGTTTCTTTCTCCGCATGCCTACATTCAGGACCAGGCCAATAATCATAAAATTGGTGACTAAGGAACTTCCTCCGTAGCTAATAAACGGCAGCGTAATTCCTGTAATCGGCATAAGCTGGATTGTCATCCCGATGTTCTCAAAGATCTGAAATACAAACATTCCGATCACGCCCGAAACTAAATAGGAGCCGAAAGCGTCCTTCGCATCTAAGGCAATGCGAACCATTCGGTAGATTAAAAAGAAAAATAAGAAAATGAGTAAGCTTCCACCTAAAAAACCAAGCTCCTCTGCAATCACAGTAAATATAAAATCACTTTCTCCAACCGGAACCCAGCCAAACTTGGCTTGTGTGCCTGCATTAATTCCCTTCCCCAGCAGCTGACCAGAACCGATGGCGATAAGCGACTGCTTAAGCTGAAATCCCTGGCCTACGGGATCAAGCTCTGGGTTGAGCCAATATACAATTCGATTCCACTGATAAGGCTTGATTAATTTAAAAAAGATCTCTTGCTTGAATTGATAAAGATAAATCATCAAGCCAAAAAAACTGGCAACCAATGTCCCGAACAAAAGAAAATGCTTGCCCTTAACTCCGCCTACGATCATCATACTCATGAGAATGCCAGTAAAAACAACCGCATTGCCCAAATCAGGCTGGATTAAGATAAGCAACATAGGTACGCCGATAATAGCAAAGATAGGGATCAGCTCATAAAGCTTGCTGAACGGTTCTTCCTGTTCCGAGCGTTTGGACAAGTACTTCGCTAGTGTCATAATGGTAATGATCTTCATTAGCTCTGCAGGCTGAAACGAGAAAAAACCGAGATTATACCAGCTCGTAGCATTATTAATCGGCGGAGTAAACAATACCCCCACAAGAAGGGCTAACCCAATAAAATAAAACACGTAGCTAAGATTCCCGATCAGATTATAATCAAACAATAAAATAACAGCTAAAAAAACAAACCCGATAATATACCAAATGACCTGTTTTCCTTCCAAGCTTAGATGCGGGGAGGCACCTGATATGCCCAAATAACTGAAAATGCCGAAACCCACAAGAATGAGTATAATAAGCCAATCAATTGACTTAAGATATTTTGCTTCAAAATCCATTTCTATTGCCCTCCATTAGGTTATTATAACCCCAGGCGACCAAGAAAGAAAACCTGCCTTCCGCAGCAAGGACAAGGAAAAAGCAGGAACCAAAAATTTAGTCCCTGCTACTTCATGCCAAACAACTTTCGCACCTTCTTCATAAATCCGCCTTGGTCCTCCTCCAAGCTCAACAATGGAACTTGCTCTCCCAGAATGCGGCGTGCAATATTACGGTAGGCCAAGGCTGCCTTGGCTTCATGATTCATTACGATGGGCTCGCCATCTTTTGAGGCTTTAATTACCCTTTCGTCATCCGGAACGATACCTAATATCTCGATTCCTAATTGCTGGATGACGTCATCTACATCAAGCATATCCCCTTGCTTCATCAATCCGTAGCGAATGCGATTAATAATAAGCTTCGGAGATCCCGTTTTCTCCCTTTCCAATAAACCGATGACCCTATCCGCGTCTCGAACTGCCGTCGGCTCAGGTATGGTTACTACGATCGCTTTATCAGCACCCGCAACAGCATTCTTAAAGCCTTGCTCAATCCCCGCTGGACAATCGATAATCACATAGTCAAAATCCTGCTTCAGCTCTTTGATCAGCACTTCCATCTGCTCAGGCGTAACCGCATTTTTATCCTTGGTCTGTTTAGCTGGAAGCAAAAATAAGTGATCGAATCTTTTATCTTTAATTAGGGCTTGCTGAAGCCTGCACTGCCCTTCTAGTACATCAACCAGATCATATATAATGCGATTTTCCAATCCCATCATGACATCAAGATTACGCAAGCCGATATCGGCATCTACAAGGCACACCTTCTTGCCATTGGTAGCCAAGGCCGTTCCGATGTTAGCGGATGTAGTCGTTTTTCCTACTCCGCCTTTTCCCGATGTCACTACAATCGCTTCTCCCATGCCAATCCCCCCTGAGATGCTCTATCTGTTGCTCCAAAAATCAAATCGAACTTTATGTAATTGGTTCAGTTTATCAATGGACATCTGCCCATCCTCAAGATAAGCAAATTCCATCTCGTTGTTGCCATCCATCCACTCATCAGATGGCCGACTAATCACCTCGGCTATCCTCAGCTGGGTAGGCCTCAATAAGGAGGCTGCAATAATCGCTTTCTCGTCTCCGTCACAGCCTGCGTGGGCCAAGCCACGAATGGCGCCCATAACAAAAATACTCCCAGTAGAATATACAATTCCACCTGGGTTGATATCTCCTAGTAGTAAGAGGTCACCGTTATGCCTTAACTCCTGGCCAGAGCGAATGGTTCGGGTCTCCACTCTTACCATGGAAGCCAGCTTATCTAAGAGCGCTTGTTCCTTCGTTACGAGCAAAGAGTCAATGCTCTTAATAACAAGGTTGCTTTTCTCCTTAATTATGCCACGCAATTCATTAGTCTGCTCTTCATTGAGGTACCTATTGCCAAGCTTAATTGTGATCTCTATTGGGGGACCCGATGTAATTTGCTGTTGGCTATGTTGAATCTTTTCCTGTAATTGAGTGAATAACTCTTGCAAGGAACAAGTGTCATCTAACAAAAAAGTTAGGCCATCCTTGGTTCCCTTGATGGTTACGATGTTTTTAGTTAGCGTCATGCCGTATATCCCCCCACGCTATAGCATTCGATGTGGAGTCCTTTTTTTCCTGCTGCGTAAAATAAAAATGACCGTAATCATCTACGGTCAAATTCAACTTCTACAGATCCGCTTCATCTTGTCTGCTATCAGCCATTTGTTCTAACCAACGATCTAGCGGCCGATAGATGAGTACAGCAAATCCAGTATTAAGTACAGCTGTTGGTACGTAATCCAGCCAATGATAGGCATAACCTGTTAATCCGAATAAGTCAAACAAAAAAAACACCGCAGTTTCATGCACCCAGACACCCAAAAAAACCGTAATCATAATTAAAAGTACATTTAACTGAAAATATTGATAG
>JBEQAI010000101.1:0-10141 GCA_041640415.1 Ammoniphilus sp.
TTGGACACCCTTGTTGATTACAAAGAAACTAGATATCTCTTTTTTTCTTTAAAGTAAGCCCAATGTTTAAAACCAATTTCCTTCAATCGCTTTCGAACTAGTTCAAACTCGTCTCCTACACGGTCCGGCACATGGGCATCGGAGCCAAAAGTAACCGTCCCGCCATAGTGCTTGACTAATTCTAGGATATCATCAGCAGGATACCATCCACCTGCGTCTTTTGTCTTTCCTGACGTATTAATCTCAATAGCCATATCATGTTCAGCAATGATTTTCACGGTCTGTTCTACCGCAGCCGTTTGAATGGAAGAAAAAGATGGATAAAAGCCTTTCATAGCATCAATATGGCCCAGGATATGAAACATCCCGCTTCGAGCGGATTGTTCGATTAATGTATAGTATGTTTCTTTCGTTCGTACCTTTTCTTGATCCGTTAACCCTTCCCAGCGGTCTTTTTTGAAGATATTGATCCCATCCACATGATGGACCGAACCGATGATAAAATCAAAAGGATACTGATCAAAGTGTACACGATACCTTTCCACCTGTTCGGGAAAAAAGTCGGATTCAATACCGAGTAAAACATCAATCTTACCTTTATATTTTTCTTTCAACTGCAGGACCTCTTTAACATAATTCGGAAATTCACTTCGTGCCATGGCAATATGAGGATAAGGTTGATCTTCTTCCGCCGAAAAGTAGGGAGAATGGTCAGATATTCCAATCAGATCCAACCCTTTTTCGATTGCGGCTTGAATATAATCTTCAATCCTCCCTTCAGCATGTCCGCAACGTTGATGATGAGTATGGTAATCAAACTTAATATTATGATTTTCGTCCATTGTAATCACCTCTGTAAATTAAGTTACTTCTTTCATTATTTGAATATACTTGTGGAAAATAATTCAAACTATATCATATCCATTTTTTGAAGGAGGAAAACGACATGCAACAAGTATTTCGTACTGGAGATAAGGCGCCTATGGACGGAATGTATATCTGTGAAAAAAACGGAATGGAAAAATCCTTCCATGAGGGCGAAACCTTTGACACCTGTCCTGTCTCTTGGGAAAATACGACCTGGAGAAAAAAAGAAGATCAATAGTTGAATATAAAAAACTTATATCAGAGGAAGTTCTCCCCTTTGAGGAAAACAATTGCAAAAGAGGTTCTTATGTAGAATAAGGAGATAAGTCAAAAAGGGTATGATCTTTTTACATACCCTTTTTGACTTCAAGTATTTATTTGGTATTTGTCTGATTTCGATCGCTCGCTGTACCCTGGGTTTTAGGTAATGCCTCATTCATTATCGTTTGTATATCAGCCGTTATACCTCTACCTGATGTTGTATCATGGTTAAAGTTAGAACGGACACGATCCATCGCCTGAATAGCACGGTCACTGAAAACAGTGAAGACCTGTACGTTATTTCCTAATACGCCTCTTACTAGATTTCGGGCGTATTCAATGTCAGATACATTAGCCTGTTGTGTATTAGCGATCCCTGCTCCTCTAGTTCCCATACCAGCACCCGCTCCAAAGCCAGTTCTACCAGCACCTCCTGTAAATCCACCGGCCATACCAGCACCTACTCCAGTTCCGGCTCCCATGCCGAGACCAGCACCCGCTCCAAGTCCGGTTCGGTTAGCACCTCCTGTGAAACCTCCGGTCATACCAGCACCTACTCCAGTTCCGGCTCCCATGCCGAGACCAGCATCCGCTCCAAGTCCGGTTCGGTTAGCACCTCCTGTGAAACCTCCAGTCATACCAGCGCCGGTACCTGCTCCAGTTCCGGCTCCCAAGCCGAGACCAGCACCCGCTCCAAGTCCGGTTCGGTTAGCACCTCCTGTGAAACCACCGGTCAAGCCAGCGCCGGTACCTGCTCTAGTTCCGGCTCCCATACCGAGACCAGCACCCGCTCCAAGTCCGGTTCTGTTAGCACCTTCTGTGAAACCACCGATCAAGCCAGCACCAGTGCCTGCTCCAATTCCCATACCAGTTCTTCCAGTATAACCTCCGGTACCCGTGTCCCCAGTATATCCAGTTGTCCCAGCACCGCGAGTTCGATCGATGGACGCATCTAGAGACTGACCAAGGATAACCGTATCACCTAGAACCAAAACTCGAATTCCTGGTATTCCTGCAGAAGCAATATGTGATTCCAAGAAAGAAGAAATGCCAGTAACTGCTTGACCGCCTTGATTTCGATTGTTCAAAACGTTATTAACATTTGCGTTTCCACGTGTACCAAAAAATCCAGTGTTTTGATGGGTATTCATATTTGCTCTCGTGGCAGCGTTATCGTTACCAGCCTGGTGATATCCACACGCAGATAAAACAGTAAAAGCGCAAAGAAGGCTGGCAGAAGTTTTGAACAGTTTGTTATTCATACTTACCTCCACTTTTATATGATGTTTACCAGAAAACATCACAAGCTCGTGATGACATGGCATAGATATAGTGTTGATAAAAGCAGGGGTACTTCATGCCCTTTACACTTCACCATTTTTTTACAAGCGGAAAAAGAACTTCATTTACTGCAGTGGATCATGTTCTTGAACATTCTCGGCTTGGATAAACAAATTGTTTCGCGGATCTTCTGTCTTTGCACTAAAAACAGGAGTCGCATTCAACTTGCTGCCGATAAACTGGATAGCGATCTTTAAATCTTCAATATCTTTTTTAGTAGCGTAAGAGTACTCTGGAAACATTTCTATACCAAGGTTACCACCGACCTCTAGGGTGCCCATTTTAACTTTTGCAATATCATTTACCTTAGATAATCGCAATCGCTCATTTAATTCATCTACTGTCATCCTTGATCTTTTTAAATTCTCTTTTAAAACAACCCCGTTTTTTACCAAAACGATAGGTTCCCCCATCAGGATCTTTTTTGTTTTCGGGTAATAGATCTGAATAAATGACACGGCGAGAAGAATGGCAACGATAAAGAAGCCATTCAAAACAGCATTCCAAATATTCTCTGATTTCAAGGGATGAACCATCACTGTCCCAAGACCGAACATAATGACCACTTCGCCAGGTGACATCCGTGAAATCGTTCTTTTACCAGCCAGTCTGAGAAATAAAAGGGCGGACGTATAAAAAATTATGGCCTGGATCCAAGCAGGCATTAATAACCACACTCCCCATATTTTTGCTGTTATTTTTACCGAATCGACGATTGTTATATTCATGCAGCAATACGTGACAAAAAGGCTACCCCCTAAGATTCTTAATTGAACCTTTGAGATAGCCTTTTTTTATAAGCGAAGCTGTTGTAAACCAATTCTAGGCACAAGTTCTTCTTGTGCTGCTCGATTTAAAAGGGTTATAACCGCTTCGTAACCTTCTTCTCCTAAATCCGCAGTAAACTTATTTACATATAGCTGAATATGTGCGCGTACTACTTCTTCAGACATCTCTTGAGCATGGTGCAGAATATAATCTTTAGAAGAATCGGGGTTTGTCCAAGCGTACTCCACAGACGCCTGTATCCAATTTGCAAGGGAGGCAGTGTCTAATGTTCGTCGTGCAATGATTGCACCTAAGGGAATAGGTAAGTTTGTTTCCTTTTCCCACCATTCTCCAAGATCCGCGATCAATTTTAGCCCATAGGATGGGTAGGTGAAGCGCGCTTCGTGGATAACTAATCCTGCGTCTACCTTCCCATCGCGAACGGCGGGCATGATCTCATGAAAAGGGAGGATAATGATTTCGCCTACTCCTCTAGGAGCGTATTCTGCGGCCCACAACCGGAACAACAAATAAGCTGTGGACATTTCACTAGGTACAGCTACTCGTTTCCCCTCTAACGAAGTAAAAGGCGAGTCATTGCTTAGAACAAGCGGTCCGCACCCTCTTCCGAGCGCTCCGCCACAGGGCAATAAGGCATAATCTTTTAAAGCCCATGGTAGGGCTGCATAAGAAATTTTTAAAATTTCTGGCCCCTTAGCAGCAACAGCCCAGTGATTGGTTTTATCAATATCCGCATAGGTCACATGAGGTGCTGGAGCGCCAGCGATTAGGTTATGTACCCACGCATGAAAAACAAAGGTATCATTCGGGCATGGAGAAAATGCTATGTTCATGTTAATACCTCCACTAATACGGTACTAGCCGACTCAATTGCCTGAAGAGCGTCATCCATTTGCCAAAGCTCGCGTTGTCGAGGACCAACTGCATTGGAAATTCCTCGAATCTCCAATATAGGTATGCCAAATTGCTGAGCCGCTATAGCTACACCAAATCCCTCCATGGCTTCCGCAGTGGCATCCGGAAGTCTCGAGGTAAGTGCTGCAGCAGTTTCCGCCGTTCCAGTAACTGTAGAAACGGTAATAACGAGACCTTTCTGAACAGTCATGCCCGTTTGTTCAAGACCAAACATGACTTGCGCAACGATTTCATGATCCAATCGAATTCGGTTAGTCCCGAAGCCTAGTTCTTCTATCATCTGAAAGCCGTCACGAGTTTCAATCCCCAGATCCGCAGCGATAATCTCCGTGGCGACCACTAATGAACCAATGTCTGCCTTTTCCAGAAAACCTCCGGCTATCCCCATACTAATGACCATGTCATAGTTTTCCTTAGACAAGGCAATCGCAGTATTTGCTGCAGCAGAAGCCGAACCCACACCTGAAAGGAGCACGGTAAACCGACGGTCTCCCTTCAGTCCACGCAGTACAGCTTGCCTTTCCAATTCCACTGCGGTCATCACTAAAATTTTGTTCATGTATATCTCCTTCAGCTAGGACCTAATTTACATATATTGATATAATAAAAGAATTCACTAGAAAGCGCAAAAATTTATCAAGTATGTATTTTTTTTATTACCATCTTCTATTATTATTAAAGTAGAAATCAGAGAGGTTAGGTGGTGGTTTTATGCCTATGACATCAAGAATAAGTTCAAAAGGCCAAGTAACAGTACCTAAAGCTATAAGGGAAATGTTAAAAATAGAAGATGGGGATAGAATTAAATTCATCACAGAAAATGGAAAGGTCTACATTGCTAAAACTGAGCAAGTCGTAGTTAACTACCTTGACGATTCTAAAGAGCCTCAACAGGATAAATAGAAGGAAGAAGCACCCCAGGAAAGCAAACCCACCTTTTTGGGGTGCTATTGTGTTTTTTTATCCGGTATGCGGGACGGTGAAAAAACTTGGAAACTGAGCGATTAATCTTAAGAAAATTTCAAGCAGAAGACTTACCGGAATATGCTATGATCCTTGGTGAGGATGAAGTGGGTAAATGGTTGCCAAAAGGTGTTGGATATAGTTACGAGGAGACAGAGAAGTTTATTAAGCACTGGAATGGCCATTGGGAAACTCATGGATACGGAACTTGGGCTGTCGTTGAGAAATGGAGCGGAAAGCTTTGCGGCCACTGCGGCTTGAATTATATCCAGGATCTAGATGAAGTGGAGGTACTTTATGCATTCGGCCAGCACGCTCGAGGAAAGGGCTTCGGAACGGAAGCGGCAGAGGCTGTACTCCATTATGGATTACATCAATTACAATTTGACCGAATAATTGGACTATCAAAGCACAAAAATAAACCATCCCGTCGCGTATTCGAGAAAATCGGGTTGATTTATTGTAAAGAAATAGAGCTCTTTAACACAAAGCTTGTTTACTACTCATTGCCATGATGATTCAAATACACTTTTGAAAAATTTAAGGAGTCAAACAGAAATGGGAAAATTTTATGAACAACTTAAAAAAGAACGCATCGTCATGATTTTACGTGATGTGCCAGATAGCCACCTCCTCGAGGTAACGGAGGCACTTTACCAAGGCGGAGTTCGCTTGCTCGAGATCACGATGAATACTCCTGGTGCAAGCCAGCAGATTTCCTCCCTGTCTAAACAATTTGAAGGAAGACTTTTGATTGGAGCAGGAACGGTGCTGGATCTAGAGATTGCGCGTGTTGCCTATGAGGCTGGTGCATCTTACTTTGTGACCCCGAATGTAGATGAAGAAGTACTTGCTTACGCTAAGCAACGTCACCTCGATGTGCTTCCGGGAGTTATGACGCCTTCTGAGATTGTACGTGCCTATCGATTAGGAGCAGAAATGGTTAAACTATTTCCCATGAAGAGTTTGGGTCTAGAATATTTCAAGGAGCTCCAAGGTCCTTTGCGACATATTCCCATGATTGCTGTTGGTGGAGTAACCTTGGACAATGTTGCTGACTTTCTAGCTGCAGGTGCAGTAGGAATAGGGATTGGAGGCAGTATTATTGATAAAGAAGCAATAGCACGTGGGGAATACCACGTTTTAACTGACAAAGCTAGAGCCTTTGTCAATGCCGTCCAACTAGGATAGATAGTAGTCCAAAAGGAAAAGGATGCTGTCTTCCTTTTGGACTTTACTACCTATATTTCCCTTTTTATGAGATCAATCACCTCCTGGATGCGAAGCACATCTTGCTTTCCATTCTTGCGCTGTCTCAAGGCTACCAGACCTTTTACTTTTTCCTTGTCCCCAATGACTATCATGTATGGGACCTTTTGCATTTCGGCTTCCCTAATCTTCAAACCGACCTTTTCTACTCGAGAATCGATTTCTACACGAATCCCGGCTAGTTGCAGCTGTTCTTGAATTTGTTTAGCGTACTCAAACTGGGCATCGGAGATGGTTAAGACTTTTGCTTGAACCGGAGAAAGCCAAACCGGAAACTCCCCGGCGTAATGTTCGATAAGTATGGCCATAAATCTTTCCACTGACCCATATATCGCTCGGTGAATCATGACAGGACGATGAGGCTTATCATCTTCTCCTATATAGGAACAATTAAATTTTTCGGGCATCTGAAAATCTAGTTGAACAGTCCCACACTGCCAGCTTCGTCCCAGAGAATCTAAGATATGAAAGTCAATCTTCGGCCCGTAAAACGCCCCGTCACCTTGATTTACCTGAAAAGGTATACCCTTCCTACAAAGTACATTTTCGAGAGCTCTCTCCGCCTGTACCCACATGATCTCTGTTCCCATAAACTCATCAGGCCTTGTAGATAGCTCCACCTTATACTCAAAACCAAAATGCGAATAGACTTCGTCAATAAGGGAAAGCACCTTTTCAATTTCATCCTCAATCTGATCTTCTCTAACAAACAAATGAGCGTCATCTTGAGTAAAGGAACGAACCCGCAACAGTCCATTAAGCGACCCTGAAAGTTCATGGCGATGTACCAGCCCGAGCTCGGCCAGTCGAAGAGGCAACTCCCGGTAGCTCCTCCGCTTATTGTTAAATAGCAGCACGGCTCCTGGACAGTTCATGGGCTTAATCGCGTAATTCTGTTCATCTACATGAGAAAAGTACATATTCTCTTGGTAATGGTGCCAATGCCCTGATTGTTCCCATAACTGCTGCTTCATCATAATTGGAGTTTTAATCTCCTGATATCCACTCTTCTGATGTTTTTTTCTCCAAAGCTCCTTCAATTGGTTTCGAATGACCATTCCATGCGGCAAAAAGAAAGGCATCCCAGGAGCTTCTTCCAACGATATAAACAGCTCTAATTCTTGACCCAATTTTCGATGATTTCTTTTTTCAACGTCCGCCTGATTTAACATGTTCTTGCCTCCTATAATGTTTTTTAATATAAAAAACCGCACTCATCCTGCAAGGGACGAATGCGGTCGTGGTACCACCCTATTTCCATAAAGCAATTTCAATTACTTCATGCTTAAAGAGATAACGGCTCTTCACCGATTACAGATACTTTGGTTTCCCAGTTCCCTATAATAGCTCCAAGGGGGTAATAAATTCCGATACTTTGAAGGGCTTCCAGCCAACGTCCCTCTTCTCTGGTAAAGTATTCCTTGAATCCATCATGTCCTTATCAACGCCAATTCTTAAGTTTAATAAAACAAAAAACGCACTCATCCTATAAAAGGGACGAGTGCGGTCGTGGTACCACCCTAATTCCATAAGTAATAAATCTTCCTTATGCTTAAAACATGTAACGGCTCTTCACCGACTATAGATAATCAGGGCATCCCCTTTCCCCATAGTAGCTCCAAGGTGGTAAATCATATTCCTTCTTCACAGGGCTCCCAGCCTACGGCCCCGATTCTCTGGAAAAGAAAAATAATATGACCCATATCCTTATCCGTGCTTTTTTCAAGTATGTGGTTTATTAATTTACTACTATAATGGATAATTACGGAAAAGTAAAGGGTGAATTTTATTACTTTATGTCTAAAAGCATTTGGATGGCTTGCTTCTTGGCCTTCTCATCAAGTCCCGTCTTCCAATTGGTGCGCACCAAATAAGGTCGCAGCTCTCCCATATCATCATTATCGTCGAGAATAACAAAACGTTCAACCTTAAGGTTGTGGTCCCACTTAGATTCTTCTATGTATTGCTGAATTTCCTCTCCACGACTGGCATAGTGAATCACTGGGGTCTGTCCTGCCAATCCCTTAGTAATTCCGTTGCTAGTAAACATCTTTTGAAGAAAAGCAAAACCACCTGTTCTCCATGTGGAACTAACAACAATCGCGGCCCCCGTCTGATCTATAATTTGCTTTAAGTTTTCCACAGCAGCGGGCGCAAACTCGTATCCATTGTAAGCATGACTAGGTTTCAAGTGTGTCCCCGTAATCATAACCCCATCGATATCAAGAAAAATAACCTTCATTTTCGTCCCCCCACTTTTTCCTGTATTTTTTCGATGATGAAATCATAATAGCCTTCTGGCTGATTTGCAAAATCGTTTAAAATAAACCTTTCAGTACGCCATTCTTTTTCTCCATTTGCGTTGAATTCGAAGCCTTGCGCTTCCACATGTGTACAATTTCCTTTTCGAAGTGCTTGAAACCATTCAAGTTCTATAAAATACAATCCACTGAGCTCATCCTCTTGGATAGCAAACTGCCCTAAACCCCCTTTTGTTTCAACTAGATAGACACGATTAAATTCACGATCTACTACGCTTTCACTATGATAAGTTCCTTTAAAGATCCCTATTGGGGTAAGCTCCTCATATGTTACCGAAATACCCAGCTCCTCTTGCAACTCTCGAATCCCATCCTCCACCCTCTCGCCGTATAAGTAATGTCCTGCTGCTGAAATATCTAATTTGTTAGGATGTGTATCCTTTGAACTGTGACGCTTTTGGAAAAGCATATACGTTGTAGCGTTAACTCTCGCCACAACCCATGCATGAAAAGTAATATGCCAGTGACCTAATTCGTGAATTTCCCTGCGACCTGCCACCCCTATCGGCTCCATATCTTCGTTAACAATTTCAATTAACTCTTCTGCTACATTATTGTCTTTCATATAAATTGATCCTTTCTACTCTCGTTTCTCCGTCCATGTCGTTCCATGCTATCTGTGCATAGATATGCTGGATATCCTCTAATGTAATATAGTCTCCTGCATCTGTTAGGATAGGACCTTCGATTGTTCCTATTTCCATATCAATGGGTTGCATTTCACCAGTCATAGTTTTTCTCCATATTACAACTTGTTTATTTTCACTTTCTAAAAGAATCTCCGTTTGGAAGAAACCTGAAACTAATTTGTCTGACTTTATTTTTATCCGACCACTTCCTGAAACAACCGTTTGTGGTTGAAGTTCTATTCGATACTCTTCTATTCTCCAGTGCTCACTTTCAGCCGTTGTAATAAGATGATAATAATGCTGCTCTGTTGCGCTTGGCCTGAAGAACACTACCGTCACAACGGTCAACATCGCAAAGATTAATAGCATGTCCTTGCCTAAAATCAAAGGGTTTACCTCCTACAAAAATAATGTTGCGGATAAATTATTAAATGTAATGACAAATATAAATATTTTATATATAATACTTTCTAGAAGATAAAACATAGTGAGGTGACTAGTATCAGGGGTAAGGATACATATAACTTGGATATCAAACAACCCCAAGATAATAAACTATGACAGCTGCCGAAATTATAATGAATCTAGGGATTAAAGAATACCGTCTTTGGCTTTATCTTCAACAAAGAAATTTTGAAATTCCGGAAATGAGTGAGATGGTTGCTCACTTTGGTGCAAATCCTAGAACAATACGAACCTGGCTCAAGAAACTAGAAAAAAATGGTTGTTTATAGTTTAAAAGGCATACTTTGGGTATGCCTTTAGCCATTTTTTAACCTGCTTGAG
>JBEQAI010000102.1:0-10134 GCA_041640415.1 Ammoniphilus sp.
CCAACAAACTCCCAGGGTCTTTTCCGTAAGCCATGAGCTGCAGCTTCTCTTGCAGGCTCTTAGCTCTTTTGCTTGCTTCCAGGCTAGGAAAGCTTCCCTTCTGTTTCGCCACATATTGGCGGGTTTTAGGATCGATTTGAAGAATTTCTTTTCCCCCGGGACCCTTCACTTTTTTATAGAATCCCTGTCCGTTCTTATCTCCAAGGCAGCCGTTTTCCACCATGTAATGAAGAATTTCAGGAACTATAAACTTTTCTTTCTCTTTTTCACTGGACACATGCTGATGAACATTTGCAGCAACATGAATAAAGGTATCTAAACCAACCATATCCAAGGTTCTAAAAGTAGCGCTCTTGGGTCTTCCTATCGCGAGTCCCGTTAGCGCATCCACGTCGGCTACGGAAAGACCATAGCGGTCCATAGCAGATAAGGTGGTCAGCAAACCATATACCCCGATTCGATTGGCAATAAAATTAGGGGTATCTTTAGCCTGAACCACCCCTTTTCCAAGCACCTTTTCAGAGAAGCGTATCATATAAGATAAGAGTTCTGGATCGGTGTCAGCCGTCGGGATCATTTCCAATAGCTTCATATAACGAGGCGGATTAAAGAAGTGAGTCCCAAGGAAATGCTTACGGAAACTTTTCGAACGTCCCTCCACCATTCTTTGGATGGAAATCCCAGATGTGTTGCTGCTTACAATTGTCCCTGGCTTCCAGTATCCCTCAACTTGCTGAAGCAGCTGCTGTTTCAGGGATAGCTTCTCTGTAATGGCTTCAATGATCCAATCGGCCGTTGCTGCCAAATGTAGATCATCTTCGATATTGCCAGGAGTGATCCGATCGAGGGACTCACGCGTATAAACCGGACTCGGCTTTTGCTTGAGCAAATTCTGCTTCGCGGCCTCCGCCAACTGATTTCGGTTGGGCTTATCTTTTAACACAATATCTAGCAAATGAACCTGGATCCCTACGTTTGCCAAATGAGCAGCAATTCCTGCTCCCATCACCCCGGATCCAATGACAATAGCTTTGCGAATTCTCTTTTCCAAGCGAATCCCCCTATCTAGATAGAATGCGCGGTTCGGTCGACATATGATTAAAATAGGCCTCTATACATATATAGTAAGGAATCGTAATAATATTAGGAGGTTTTGCACTTCTTTTTATTCCGGACAACGAAAAAAAGCCTGGCTTGCAGCCAGGCAATAGGAGGAGAAACAAAAGGATGTTAAGTTATTTTCTCCAAAAAGAAGTTTTCTATGCAAAAAGCAGGAGTCTCTTAAGGAGATTCCTGCTGTAGATGTAGTTTTATGCATGAATAAAGGTGGCGTCCCAGGAGAGATTCGAACTCCCGACACACGGCTTAGAAGGCCGTTGCTCTATCCTGCTGAGCTACTGGGACAACAATCATTATTTTAATCACTCTGAACAGAGATGTCAAGCTGGCTTCTCACCAAAAAGTTGGGTGACCGTATGCCTCAGGTCCTCAAAGATAAATAGCTTTCTTTCTTGGTCAGAGAGCCCCTGATATAGGCTATCCACAAGTCCTTGATAATACCACGCTTGTTTATCTCGTCCTCTTTTAAAGGATTCCCATACTCTTTCGCCTAGAACGCGCTGCTCTTCAAGTATTGAGAGACTATTATGCAGCTTATCAGCGCCCGCGACAATCTTTACCTCGAGTGGGGCATTCTTGAGAAATTCGATTGTGTGTTGTTTTCGTTCTTCCCATGATAAGGATTTATCAGGTTCAGAGCAACCCTTGACAATGTTTGCAATTTGGTCACCGAATTCTTCTCTAATCTCATCCAGTGTCCACTCTGTATCCTCTACCACATCATGAAGAATTCCCGCAGCCACGAGCTCTTCTTTGCAACCGGCTTTCATGAGGATAATCCCCACCATTAAGGGATGAGAAACATAAGGAATGCCTGAACATTTGCGAAACTGCTGATCATGGGCTTGCGTCGCCACCTCAATCGCTTTCTCAATAATCTTCATCTTGCCCTCCCCTCCCGGTCTTCAGGAGTTTTCCATCTTTTTTCCTATATTATCATGGACGATCCAAAAGTATACGCATATTTTTGTTTAGAGCTCCCAATTTACTGGTACACCCCCCCATTGCCTAAGAATATCGTTCGCCTTCGAGAACGGACGACTCCCTAGAAAACCTCGACTTGCAGATAAGGGACTTGGATGGGCTGACATAAGAATGGCATGTTGGGGAGCGTTGATCAGCTTGGTTTTGACTTGTGCAGGCTTTCCCCAAAGGATAAAAAGGACGGGATCTGGTCTATCGTTCAAAAGAGAAATGATTGAATCGGTAAATCGTTCCCAGCCCTTTCCTTTATGGGAGTGAGCCTCTCCCTCCCGAACAGTTAGAACCGTGTTGAGGAGTAGGACTCCTTGCCTAGCCCATTTTTCAAGAGAACCTTCTAGCGGGTAAGGGCAGCCTACATCTGCCGTAAGTTCTTTGAAAATGTTCTTTAGAGATGGCGGAAGGGGGATTCCAGCTTTTACGGAGAAACTTAATCCATGAGCTTGTCCTGGCCCGTGATAAGGATCTTGTCCTAGGATGACAACCTTAGTCTCTTTATAGCTCGTATAATGAAGAGCGTTAAAAATGTCGGAGCAAAGCGGATAAACCGTGTGGTTCTCATACTCTTGGGTTAGGAATTGCATTAGCTGTAAATAATAAGGTTGATTGAACTCTTTGTCCAGCAAAGATGCCCAATCATTGTAAAACCTGTCCATATTGTTTTCTCCCTCCATGTAGTGATTCATTCTCTATTATAGGGATAAAACAGGGGCAATGGAGGTGAAATTTGATGGATAAGCCTAACCAGGGAAACGAGCTTGAGACGATTACGATTTCTGTTCCCCCTATAGAGCTAGGACCTGAGGATATTCCTCCGCCAAGCAAAAAAATTAAGCCGCCAGGTATTGAAGAAAACACTCAAAACATTGATTACGGTGCTTAAAAAAGGCTGCCTCTAATAGTCGGGAAACAGGGCCGACTGATTAGAGATCAGCCTTTTTCATTGATTCAACTTCTTCTCATAGTACCTTCTCTAAAAACTTTTTTAAGCGCTCACTTTTCGGTTTGGCAAAGAATTCCCCAGGGGAAGCTTCTTCGACGAGCCTCCCGCCATCTAAAAAGCAAACACGATCTGCCACTTCCCTGGCAAACCCCATCTCGTGGGTGACAATGACCATGGTAATCCCGGTATGCGCGAGCGATTTGATCACATCCAACACTTCCTTCACCATCTCCGGGTCCAAAGCGGATGTAGGCTCGTCAAAAAGCATGATTTCAGGCTCCATCGCTAAGGATCTGGCAATGGCCACACGCTGCTTTTGCCCACCTGAGAGGCGCGAGGGATATACATCCGCTTTTTCGCTTAGGCCTACCCGTTTTAGCAATTCCGTAGCCTTTTGATAGGCCGTTTCCTTGGCCATGTTTTTCACTTTTACTGGGGCATACATCATATTTTCAATAACCGTCATGTGCGGAAACAAATGAAAGTGCTGAAAGACCATACCTACATTTTGGCGAACCTTCATGATATCTGTTTTAGGAGAAGTAATTTCCTTGTTGTTAATATAGACCTTTCCTTTTGTCGGCGTTTCCAATAGGTTCATACAACGAAGCAAGGTCGATTTTCCCGAGCCGGAAGGTCCGATCAAAGCCACTACCTCACCCTTTGCTATCTCCACCGAGACACTATGCAGCACCTCCAGTTTACCAAACGACTTAGATACTTGTTTTACTTTAATCACTCACCCGCAGCCTCCTCTCCAACCCTCGCGCTGCCCATGTTAAGCTCATAACCAATAGGTAATAGACAAGGCCCACGAAGAGCAAGGGTTCAAAATAAAGGAAGGTCTGGGCGGAAACGATATTTGCTCTGCGTAACAGATCTGCCACCCCTATGGTGGATACTAACGCTGACTCCTTGAGGAGCGCAATGCTCTCATTGACCAGTGCCGGCAAAATATTTTTAAACGCTTGCGGCATAATGATATCGAGCATCATCCTTCGGTAAGGAACCCCAAGGGACATGGCTGCTTCCCGTTGCCCTTTATCAACTGCTAGTATCCCTGCGCGTATGGTTTCTGAGATGTATGCAGCAGAATTAAGCGCAAAGGCAATGACCCCTGCTTGCAGCGCCGGGATGTCATACCCCATTAGCTGAGGGGTAGCAAAGTAAATAATGGCTAATTGAAGGATGAGCGGCGTTCCGCGGAAGACGGAGGTATAGACTATCCCGAACCATTTTAATATGGCAATGTTTGATATTTTAAAAAGAGATAAAATCGCTCCCCATAAAAAGCCGAAGAAGGCGGACAGCAGGGTAAACTGAAGGGTTACCCACAGCCCTCCCAGTATATAAGGGAGGGAGGGGGCGATTTGGCCAAACTGCAAATTCATGATGTTGACTCCTCATCGAACCATTTTTTAACCAGCTTTTCCATTTCTCCATTTTCCTGCATTTGTTGAATCACACGGTTAAAATCCTCTACTTTTTCAGAGCCTTTGGGAAAAGCGACAGCAGAACCGCTCGGACCCGTGTTGGGAATCGTAACAAACTGCAGCTCTGGATTGCTGGCAACATACCCTTTAGCGACTGTATCTTCAATGATTGCTGCATCAATTCGATTGGACTTGATTTCCTGAACAATCTCTGCAATTTTATTGAGAGAGACGACCTGAACCCCCTCTATATCCTTAGCTTCTCCCTCTTGGATTGATCCAAGCTGAACGCCTACTTTCTTTCCTTTCAAATCCTCGATTGTATTGAGATTGTTTTCCTTTTTGGAAACGATGGTATTCTGGGCCTCGAAATAGATAATCGAAAAATCAGCGTTCTCCAGTCGTTCCGGCTTAGGTGTCATTCCTGCCATGACAAAATCGGCACGTCCGGATTGTAAGGCTGGAATGAGCCCATTAAAGTCCATGTCCTTAATCTCGAACTCAAAGCCTAGCTCATTTGCGATATACGTAGCGATATCAATATCAAATCCTACAATGACATCTTTTCCGGTAGACGTATCATGAAACTCATAGGGCGGATAATCAGCAGAAGTGGCCATAATGAGCTTGGGCTTCTGCACCCCTTCCGCCGGAGCAGGCTGTTGAGCATTTTGTCCCCCGCCGCCGCCGCAACCAGACAGTATACTTATGGCAAGAGCTGAGGATAACGCTAGGAATGATAGCTTCTTCATATGGATTGCCTCCTTAGTGGTGTTGATGCGTTTAGATTATTGTTTGCAAAATCTCTGCCAAATATATACTTTCCATAAAAGCGACGTAGGAAAAACAACTTGCAAAAGATGTCGAAATTAAGCTATAATTGTCGATGAGGTAAATGCATGTACTTTAGTTCATGAATGATTTTATATACCTCTCCTCACTTCTTGCCGTCCTTGTAGGACGGCATTTTTTTTGAAAAAAAAAAAAAAAGACGGAGTATCTCTACTCCGTTAAAGGTATCTAACTAATCGCTGCATCTAAAGCCACTTCAATCATCTGATTAAAAGTGGATTGTCTTTCCTCTGAGGTGGTCTCTTCTCCCGTAAGAATATGGTCGCTGACGGTAAGTATGGATAATGCCTGTGTATTGAATTTCGCAGCAAGAGTATATAACGCCGAGGTTTCCATCTCAATGGCCAGGATGCCAAAATCCGCGTATTTTTTTACATTATCTTTTTCCTCATTGTAAAATGTATCACTAGTAAATACGCTTCCCACATGAAGAGAAAGACCTTTTTGCTGAGCTTTCTCGTACGCAGCTTTTAGTAATGCAAAATTCGCGGTTGGCGCATAGTCTATTCCTTTGAAACGAATTCGGTTAAAAGCCGAGTCGGTGGAAGAACTCATAGCTAGGATGATGTCCCTGACTCTCACGTCCTTCTGGATAGCTCCGCATGTACCGACGCGAATCAGTTTCTTCACTCCGTAGCTTTCCATCAATTCATGAATATAGATGGATATGGAAGGAATGCCCATCCCTGTTCCTTGAACAGAGACCCTATTTCCTTTATAATTCCCTGTAAATCCATACATCCCTCGAACCTCGTTATAGCACACTGCGTTTTCAAGGAAGTTTTCCGCAATATATTTCGCTCGAAGAGGGTCTCCAGGCAATAATATGGCTTCTGCAATTTCGCCTGGTTTGGCTCCAATATGTACACTCATTTGATTATCTCCTTTAGCAACTAGTTTCAATACTCGCAGTATATTTTATCCTTTTTCAAACAAAAAAACGAGCCCTAGAACCATTCTAGAGCTTGAAATGCCAAACTAGTCTAACCCTTTATAGATTGAAGCCACTCGGTATAGCATTCATGACAAAGAAGTTCGTTTTGTTCGTCATTCCCTTTGTAAAAGGTAACCAAGTGTGCTTTCTCTGTTTCATGGTCACAATGAACACATTGATAAGCCATAGATACACCTCCCTAGATTATGTCCTGCATAGGTAGTTTTTCCAAATAAAAAACAAGCTATCTCCAGTAAATTTCTCCAGTTAGCTACTAGCCGTTCCTCACTGGCTAGTACGTGAATAAGCTGTAGTAGCCTTTTTATAGGAGGGTTGACATGCCTATCGTTGTTTTAGATCCAGGTCACGGAGGAACGGATCCCGGTGCCCAAGGGAACGGTCTGATTGAAAAACACCTTGCTCTGGAGATCGCGTCCAAAACAAAGGATATTTTATCCAAGCAATTTGAAGTGGATGTCCATATGACAAGGACAGTTGACAGCTTTATTTCTTTAACGGAAAGAGCACAAATGGCCAACCGTCTGAATGCCGACTATTTTGTATCATTTCATCATAATGCAGCAGGCGGGTCAGGCTTTGAGAGTTATGTATATATAGGTACACGCAACCAGCGGACGGGTCAACTGCAGAATATCGTACACGATCGGATAATGGAGTTTCTTCGTCCCTTGGGGATTCGCGATCGGGGGAAGAAAGAAGCCAATTTCGCTGTTTTGCGGGAAACCAGAATGCCCGCCATCCTGCTTGAAAACTTATTTGTGGATAATGCGAGTGATGCTGCACACTTGCAGCGGGTATCTTTTCGAACAGAATTGGCCAATGCGACGGCTAAAGGAATCGCTTCTGCATTAGGGCTAAAAGATCGTTTTCCTCCTACAGCCCCTGATTGGAAGAGAGAGGCGATTGATTGGATGTATCAAGAAGGACTCTTGACACATGAGGATTGGAAAAAGTCAATCGAAAGCCCTCTTCCCTTATGGGCAGAAGCCGTGGTTCTGCGCAGGCTTTTTGATAAGCTGAATAAATAGAAGAAAGGTCAATCCCAGAATATGCGGATTGACCTTCTCTGCCTTCTCGAATAATTGTGGGGAGAGATGAAAAAATAGTGTTGTGTCCACTGATTTTAAAGAGGGGGATCCATTGGAAAATATCGACAGAATAGACGCTAAAGTGAGCCAAGCTATCCAAGACGTTCAAAAAATCCTTACGACAGCAACAGGAACATCTAAAGAGGTAAGGATCCAAGGAAAGTTGGAAATAACACAGGAGGCTATGTTAGCCTTTCCTGGCGATAAGGAGAGATGAACTTCAAATGAAGGAAAAACATCTTATTCCACCCACGATGGAGGAAATAGGAGAAGTAGAGGAAATGACAGGAAACCAACAAATGGCAGGCAATGAACCACCTATGGTGGAAATTACTCACCGTGAGCCATGGGAAACGACAGATGTCATGAGAGAATCAGAAATTCGAGAAGACTCTATTCTTTAGTATTCACAGCTGCCACGGGGTGGGCATTTGCTTTCCCTACCTCTGGGCAGCTGTCTTTTATTTGATCACCTTGCCAACAAACCCATTATAAGATTAAATGGAAAGGAACGGACCCGTAATCTTTCAAAGGAGCATGCGATGTTTACAATTGGTTTTCGCACATTAAAAACGGCTTTAGGAACAGGAATCTCTCTGTTGGTTGCCCAAGAATTGCTTAGCCTTCAGTATTTCGTCTCAGCTGGTATCCTTACCATCCTTTGTATTCAACCTACCAAAAGACGCTCCATTACGACTGCCTTCTCCAGAGTAACGGCCTGCCTCGTTGGCCTGTTGGTCGGTGTCATCCTATTTACGCTACTGGGTTATCAGTGGTTCACCCTTATTTTGCTATTCCTGTTGCTGATTCCCATATTAGTTCGACTAAAGATCCAAGAAGGTCTCTTAACAAGCACCGTCATTATTTTTCACTTGTACCTTGAGAAGACTTTTAGCCTAGCCTTTTTATGGAATGAGCTTCAGCTCATTGGTGTGGGCATCGGCGTAGCTTTACTAATGAACCTCTATATGCCAAGCAATGAGAAAAAGCTAATAGAATATCGCCAACAAATAGATCACAATATCCAAAGGATCCTGCAAGAATTAAGTATCTTTATTCAAAAGGGAGATACCATGTGGTCTGGCAAAGAGTTTATGGAGACGGGCAGATGGCTTGCGGAAGCGAAGGATCTCTCTCTTCAGACGGTTGAAAATGATCTTTTATGGAAAAAAGACGAGCATTACCTTTACTTTCATATGAGGGAGCGTCAATTCGAAAGACTAGAGCGCATGCTCCCTCTCGTGTCTTCTGTAGACTTGCAAGTCAAACAAGTTGCCTTTGTCAGTGACCTGTTTTCCTACCTAAGCCACCATCTCCATGATCATCCGCGAGCTACATACAACCATGTGCAGGAGGTCCGCAAGGTCCTAAAAGAAATGGATCTACCTCAAACAAGGGAAGAGTTTGAATCAAGAGCGCTTCTCTATACCCTCTTAAACGAAATGGAACAGTTCATTCTGATCCATCAGGAATTCGCATAAATACAGCGAAGAGCGCATAGGATGATCACATAAGTGCTGCTGTCACCTATTGTGAAGAAACAAAGGAAAGGAGTGTCCGGATGGAACAGGTCATGAATCCGTTTCAACTATGGAAAAAGATCTATGATTATGCCGAACAAAACTATAGTGACTCTATCCAAAAAAATATGCAAGAGGAAGCCTTCGCTTCTTGGATCGGCGCTTGTCAGCAATGGTATTTATTCTGGCAGGACATGCAAAATAAATCTCTCGAGCAATTTCTTCAAGCCTCACACCTTGTGAGCAAGGATGATTTGGCTCGCGTATCCTCACTTGTTCTACAACTAGAAGAGAAACTTGAAAATTTAGAAGAAAAGCTGGATGAGCAGGTGGTAGATGAACTCAAACTCATTCGAAGTACGCTTGACCAAATTAAGGCAACTTCTTAAATAAGGGGTGTTGAATTTGGCATTAGCTCCTGGATTTGATGTAAAGGAATGGGAAGATCAATGGAAGAGTCTCACCCGTATCGGGGAGCTCACCTTTAAAGAAGGGAAGCCGGCCGTTGGCCTAACCCCTAAGGAAGTAGTTTGGAAAAAAAACAAAGCGAAACTCTACCGTTATGCTCCTCATCTTCCAAAGCGATACTCCGTTCCGCTTCTCTGTGTGTACGCCTTAATCAATAAACCATATATTATGGATCTAGCTCCTGGAAACAGTCTGATTGAATACTTAGTACAGCAGGGACATGATGTTTACCTTTTAGACTGGGGAGAGTTTGGCTATGAAGACAAGGACTTGGGGTTCGAAGAGATTGTCCTAGATTATGTAGCGAAAGCGGTAAAAAAGGTGCAAAGAATTACCCGATCCAACTCCATCTCCCTACTGGGCTATTGTATGGGCGGCACCATCACCTCTATGTACTCCGCTCTCCACGCTTCAGAAATCAACATTCGCAATATTATTTTTATGGCAACGCCGATTGACTTTTCCGATGCGGGACTGTTTACGAAATGGCTGGATGAACGCCACTTCCCAATAGACAAACTCGTAGATACGCTTGGTTTAATTCCGCCTGAGCTCATTGACCTTGGAAATAAATTACTTAAGCCAATTACGAATTTCTACGGCCCAACCATCAGTTTAATCGATAAAGCACATGATGAACGGTTTGTGTCTCGCTGGAGACTGATGAACACCTGGGTAAGCGATGGTACGCCCTTCCCCGGCGAGGCTTATCGACAGTGGATTAAAGACTTCTATCAGCAAAATAAGCTGGCGAAGGGAGAAGTGGTGCTGCGCG
>JBEQAI010000103.1:0-10122 GCA_041640415.1 Ammoniphilus sp.
AGGGTCTCCCAGCGGTCATCTTCTAATTGCTTCAGAAGCAAAACTTCTATTTTTGCCCCTGTATCTTCCTTCGCTCCTAGGAGACGTGCGGGAATGACACGCGTATCGTTAAGTACGATAGTATCTCCAGGTACCAAGTAATCAATAAGATCGCGAAAGGACTGATGCTTCACTTCTCCTGTTTTCTTATTGAGCACCAAAAGCCTCGAAGCACTTCTTTCCTTTAAGGGAGTTTGAGCAATCAGTTCTTCCGGCAATTCAAAATCAAAAAGGTTAATATCCACTTCTCTACCATCCTCTGTTGGGCCATATATTGTTAGTTACCTTCTAGTGTTGCAATATTATTCAGCTGTCATACCACTTGTCCCATTACGATTTAAAAAAACGAAGGAGATAAAACACCAGGGATAATACTACGCTTATGATGATACTCGTCATCAAAGGAAAGTAGAATTTGAAATTCTCCTTTTCCACTACGATATCTCCTGGCAGTCTGCCAAGCTGCAAAAAGCGTCCTCCTATTTGCCATAAAACCCCTGCAATAATCAATACAATTCCTGCCGTTACAAGGAGTTTAGCGATTGGATTCATCTTCTACGACGGCACCTCCCGATTAAAATGCTGATAGGCAAGCGGGGTAGCAATACGCCCTCTAGGCGTTCGCTGGAGAAAACCGATCTGAAGTAAATAGGGCTCATAAACATCTTCAATGGTATGGGATTCTTCCCCAATCGTTGCCGCGATGGTATCAACCCCTACCGGACCCCCACGAAATTTATCAATAATCCCCAAGATGAGTTTATGGTCAACATGATCAAGACCGAGCCTATCCACTTGGATGCGCGTAAGAGCAGCATCAGCCAGCTCTTTTGTAATTTGACCGTTGCCCTTGACCTGGGCAAAATCTCGTACTCGCTTTAACAACCGATTCGCAATTCTCGGAGTCCCCCTAGATCTTAAGGCGATTTCTTCTGCTGCTCGCTTATCGATTTCAACCTGAAGGATCTCTGCTGCTCTTGAGACAATGAAGGTAAGTTCTGCCACCGTATAGTATTCCAGACGACTAACCACTCCAAACCGATCACGAAGAGGAGCGGAGAGCAGTCCTGCCCGTGTGGTTGCTCCTATCAGGGTAAAGGGCGGGAGGTCTAATCGCACCGACCTGGCACTTGGACCCTTACCAATAATGATATCGAGCGCAAAGTCCTCCATGGCTGGATACAGTACCTCTTCCACACTTCGATTCAAGCGATGAATCTCATCGATAAATAGGACGTCCCCCTGCTGCAGATTCGTTAGGATAGCTGCCAGATCACCCGGTCTTTCAATGGCTGGTCCCGATGTCGTCCTCAAGTTTACGCCTAATTCATTTGCGATAATCGTGGAAAGAGTCGTTTTCCCTAAGCCAGGAGGGCCATAGAGGAGGACATGATCCAAGGTTTCCTTGCGGAGTTTAGCAGCCTCTATGTAGATTTTAAGGTTTTCTTTCACCTGGGATTGGCCAATATATTCGCTTAGGTAGCGTGGACGGAGGCTAAAGTCCATGCCGATATCTTCGTCACTCATTTGAGCAGAGATGATTCGGTCTTCCATTTATGCCTTTCCTCCTTTACTTCGAGATAAACAGCTGCAGGGCTTTTTTTATCAATTCTTCAGTTGTTAAAAAGTCATCCTTTATTTTGGCCATTACCTTTTGCACTTCTGACTCGCTATAGCCAAGCGCCTTCAAGGCTTCCGATGCTTCTTCGCGAGCATTAAGGTCTTCTGCTCCCTTTCCTATGGAGAACAGATCATCGCTCAGGTGAACATGTTCAACCTCCGCAAAGGAAACAAAGTCCTTTAGCTTATCCTTGAGATCTAGAACGATTCTCCCTGCTGTTTTTTTGCCGATACCCGGAAACTTCGATAAAAACACGAGATCCTCACGCTGTACAGCTGCCGCGATCTGGGCTGGAGTAGCGGATGCGATGATGGCTAATGCCCCTTTGGGACCAATCCCCGAAACATCCAACAGCTTGCGAAATAAATTTCGCTGTTCTCTCGTTGCAAAGCCATACAAATGAATGGCATCCTCTCTCACATAGTGATGAGTGAAAATTCGTTTCTCTTGCAACGCTCGATGCTCATAGGGGTTGGGACAAAAAATGCGGTATCCAACTCCTTGTGCTGTTCCAATCACAATGCAATCTGCTTCTATATATTCTATGCGTCCTTCAATAAAATCTATCATTATACCCCACCATTGATCAAATTATGAAGATGAGAGGAATGGGCATGCGTAATCGCTACCCCCAGCGCATCTGCCACATCATCTGGCTTCGGAGGCGCAGGCAAAGATAGCAATAGCTTAACCATCTCCTGGATTTGTTTTTTTTCTGCTTGTCCATAGCCGACAACAGCTTGCTTTACCTGTAAAGGGGTATATTCATAGAAAGGGATGCCTGCTTCTTCTCCAGCTAAAACAATTACCCCCCTTGCTTGACCTACTGAAAAGGCGGTCGTTACATTTCGATTAAAGAAGAGCTTTTCCACAGCTAATACATCTGGTTTATACTTTTCCAACAGAGTGGTCATGGCATCATAGATTTGCTTTAAGCGAAGAGCTTCACGCGTATGGGCTTCCGTCTTGATACATCCATATTGGATAGGAATAAGCCGATTTCCCTGCTTCTCAATAATGCCAAACCCCACAATCGCGATGCCGGGATCTATACCAATAATTCTCAAGCCGTTTCCTCCCCGGTAAAAATGACGTACCTCTTATTCTACTATAATTCCATAGAAAAAACAGCTTGCACAAGGCAAGCTGTCAATCTTCTAAATGCTCCACATCGGTTAACCGGGAATATTCGGAATGATCCGAGTACTCTCCATACGTAGATAATATGCTATTGTACTCCCCTAGATCATGGATCCTGATTCCCTGCTGTAAAAGAAGCAAGTCCCGCTCAAATAAACTCGATGCCAATTTTTTAGTATCAATCTGGAAAAAGGTTTGTATGACTTTCTCATCTGCAGGAGGACCTTCATAGAGCGTAAGCATGTTGTCTTGGTTTAATCCAAAAAAACCATTTTCCTTACAAACAGGTGAAAGGTCTGGCACAAGCTTCTTAAAAGCGAAGCGATTGCCGTCATTGGAAACCAATTCCCAATCCTTGTACTCCCTATATACTTCACTTAGGGATGAGACTACTTCCGTTACCTTCTCCTCCGTCTCTGCTCCACATATATAAGACCTAGTTAAGACAAGCTCCACTTCTTGCCGTACCGGAGCTTGGGCCGTCTCTGCCTGCTGCTCTCGTTCAGGATTCAAGGTTCGCTTCTGCTCTTCAATTGTATTCATCGTAAGCCAAGTTCCTCCCCCGATAAGAATGAGGAGAGTTGCACTAAAGAACCCGTAGAAAAACGACGGGGACCTGTTTGTCCTTCTATTCCACATAAAGACCCCTTCTTTTGCTTTTGTTACTCATTTATTTCCAACAAAAGAAGAGGTTATACCTATTTATTATAAAGGGTATTAAAACTTTGGCGGAGCAGGCGGCATGGTTCTCTTATGCTCAGAAATACGGTGCAGGCGTTCAATGATCTGCCTATCTTTCTCAGGGATCTCTTTCCCATCCAACAGGGCATCGATCATGGCATAAGTAGTGCCCATCTCATTTTCATCCGTTTGGTTCTCCCAAAGGCCAGCGCTAGGTGCGCGATCCAAGACTTCCTGGGGAACGCCTAAATATCTTCCCCACTCATACACCTCTGACTTCTTAAGGTGCGTGATCGGCAAAAGATCTACTCCGCCATCCCCATATTTTGTAAAATAACCTGTGTAAACTTCCGCTGCGTTATCGGTTCCCACCACTAAATAACGATAATGACCCGCAACGGCATAAAGTGTACTCATCCGAAGTCGGGCCCTTAGGTTTCCATCATTGAGCTTGCTCACTTCTTCACGGAACGCATTCTTAGCCTTTAGTTTCTCATTAATGGACTGCAGCAACAACGCATGGGGTTCCGTTAATGTTAATTCAATATGCTCCAGGTTAAAGCCATTAACCACAAGCATGGCATCTTCTCTATCCTTTGGGTTGGAGCTGCAGGGCATGATGACGCCAAGAGAATGATCGGGAAAAGCTTTTTTAATCAATCCGGCAACCACAGCACTATCGATCCCCCCGCTAACGCCTACAAGGAGTCCAGACATATTCGCTGATTCCACTTGTTCGCGCAGCCACTGAACGGTTAGTTCTACTTTTTCTGCGACGGTTCTCATAATTTCCCTCCACTACCAAACGGTATTTCTTTTCATCATACCACAATGGAGGAATCTCTATGAGTGTCTTCATGAAAAAAATGGCGAAAGCCCCGGAAGAAATTGGCCCTTTCCTGCCAGTTTTTCATGATCATAGTTAAATAGCCTTCTATCTTATGAGGGATAAAATTTAATTTTCCTTCATACAACCCTACTACTTCTCTCATGAAGTTATCCGGGTACCGCAGCAGTAAATAGCTCAATGCCATTTGCGTGTCCGTAAATGGTATTCTTCTTTGATATTCGGTCATCATGGTCCCAAAGATCTGAGAATCCCAAGCTTGTTCATCCAGTACGCGATTGAGCATTTGGATGACATCCACAAGCTGTGTATCATACATCGCCGTATCGTAGTCAATAAGGGTGGTATTCTGACCAACGATAAAGTTATGGCTAGCGAGGTCCCGGTGAGAAATGGTTTGCTCTTTCAAAGCCTTTTGATATTCCTCCAACAGCGGAGATCTTCGCGCGAGGTCCATGACGGATTCAGCTTCACTGACAATTAAAGGTGCAAACCCAATAATCTTTTTTTCTAGACTACCCCCATGTCGATTCCTTCTTAGCTTTTTCACAATGCTAATGAATCGGCCACAACGATCCTCCCATTTATCCAGTAGCGGTGTGGAAACTGTTCTGCTCATGGGTCCTCCAGAAATTCCTCTTGCATAGTAATGAAAGTCGCCTAAGCTGCGCACAGCGGCGAGAACGTCTTCCCGAACCGCATAAGTTGCAACCCTTCCCCGTATCGGCTTGATAGCAACAAAGCACTTCCCTTTATAAGGAAGATAGGGTAAGCCGCTTGCGGTGTACACATAATCCAGCACTTGATGGAACCCTTTTTCCCTCATTTGTTGAGATAGAGAAACCACCCAGGCTGCTTTTGCTTTAGAGCTATAGCTTTTCACGTAAACGTTGCCTTGGTCCGTTTCCACGTAAAAGGCTTTCCTGAGCCCTTTGACAGACTTTACCTGACATCTCCATTCGTGCTGAAATAAGTGAATCCAATCGTACTCCACATTACCAGCTCCTCGGAAGGAAGTTTTCTCCAGCAATATATAACTTCCTATGCGGTAAAAAAAAGAGGCTACACGTGGTAGCCCCCTACTCTCTATCCTTGCTTTAGCGTATCATTGCCTTCCTCGTCTTCCCAGCCTCTAGCTACCGGTGCCTGCATATGGGCATTAGGCATTTGCATGTGTGGAGGATAAGTTGGAGGCATCATATAAGGCGATACGGCTTCAGGCATCATGTTGGGATGCATATAGGGAGATACGGCTTGCGGCATCACGTTCGGTCCTCCATACGGCGCATACGCCTCTGGCATCATATTGGGCTGCATCGCTGGGGACACGGCTTGCGGCATCACGTTCGGAGCGACATTCGGTGCATATGCTTCAGGCATCATGTTCGGATGCATCGCTGGGGACACGGCTTGCGGCATCATATTCGGAGCCCCATACGGCGCAAACGCTTCGGGCATCATATTCGGCTGCATTGCAGGAGATACGGCTTGCGGCATCATATTCGGAGCCCCATACGGCGCAAACGCTTCGGGCATCATGTTCGGCTGCATTGCAGGAGATATGGCTTGCGGCATCACGTTCGGAGCGGCATACGGCGCGAACGCTTCTGGCATCACGTTCGGCTGCATGCCATAAGGAGAAACAGCTTGCGGCATCGCGTGAGGATGACCCCATGGAGCTACGTTTGGCTGAACGGGTGCCATTGCGCTAGATTCAACACCAGTCGGGAGTGCTGGCGGCATCGCATACGGGCTTACTGCACTAGGAGCCACATTTTCCTGTTTTACCCCTTCACCCATTGGAGAAAGCGGCATATTCGCATGAGGATAGTACGGCATTCCATGACCATACGGTGAAAGCATCGAATGGTCTCCACACGGATGACAAGGTGCTGGCATCGCATACGGCATAACGTTTGCATGCGGCATGACATTAGCATATGGCATCACATTGGGATAAGGCATCATTGGCGGCTTAGGCATCTCATAAGCCGGCATCACCGGGGTTTCCGGAACTGGCGGCAACTGCTCACTTACCACAGGCGGTTGAGGAGGCTGAACCTCCACCCGATCTGAAACAGGCAAGGCTTCTTCCTTGGCTTTTAATGGAACACTAGCTGTCGGTACCTTGACCTTTGTTCCAGCTGAAACTCTCTCTACATCTTTAATATGAGCATTGACTTCCCTCAATTTGTCTGCACTGACGTTATATTTCTTAGCGATTTTCTCTAATGTCTCTCCGCGTTTAACAATGTGTATTTTCAACGCTTAGACCCTCCTCTTTCCAAAGTTCCATACATCATATGCGGGAATAGGCAAATTGCTCATAAAAAAGCAAAAAAGAGGCAAGCTGCCTCTTTTAAGTTAAGATTTCACTTTAAGTTCCTTGACAAAATAGGGGTAAGAACCCATCTTGCGTACCTGGCATCCCAGTGCCTCAATTTCCGCAAACGCCCCTGGAAGCAGGACCTCATCCATTTCCTGTTCAATATCAATAATGAAGTGGTAGTTCCCTAATCCTGTTTTTGTAGGTCTCGATTCAATGCGGGACAAGTTGATCTTTCTCCAGGCAAAAGCCGCGAGAACCTGATATAGCGCTCCTGGGAAATCAGAAGGCAGTGTCACCAGAATTGTGGTTTTCTCTTTGCCGCTCTCCGCAAACTGAAGAGCTAAGGAGCTGACAACAAGGAACCTTGTATAGTTGTTGTCATGGTCCTGTATGAATTCATGCAAAAACTGAACAGGATAGATTTCCTGTGATAATCGGTTTCCAATGGCCGCCCATGGCTTCTGCGGATGTTCGGAAATCCATTTCACCGCTTCGGCCGTACTCGTCATGTACTCGATCTCTACATCCGGCAAGTACTTGCGCAAAAACAGTCGAGACTGAGCCACAGCCTGGGGATGAGAAAACACTTTTTTCACGTCAGAATAATCCATGTTCTTAGCCACCATCAGGTGCTGTGAAATCGGATAAGCTAACTCCCCTCGTACGGGGATATCGATTTGGTGAATTAACCAGTCCATTGTTAGATTTACCGTACCTTCAATGGAGTTTTCAATAGGGACCACCGCGATCTCTGTTTTCCCTTGATCGACGGCATCTAGCACATCTGGTATGGTTCGGCATGGGACATAAGTAACCTGTTGATCCTTAAAGAAGAAGCGAGCCGCTTCTTCCGTAAATGTGCCATGTGGACCTAAAAAAGCAACTCTTCTCTCCATCTCTTAAGACTCCTCATCTTTTTATGTTCCATCCTACCTGCTTTAAAACGAGTTGTCAATCTCTTCAGAAATCTGAACTCCTAAGCAATCGGGCGTGAGGCTCATCGTTTGAGCCGTGATCCCGTGCGTAAGCAGTGTATCAACAAAGAAGCGAGTCAGCTTTTCTTCGTCTCCCTTTAACAAGGAAATCACGGTTGGTCCCGCTCCGCTTAGAGCCGTACCGAGAGCCCCATAATGATGGGATTCTTCCAATAGGGTTGCCATCCCCGGAACTAAATCCATGCGATAAGGCTGATGGAGGCGATCCTTCATGGCATCCGCAAGCATCTCGTATTGACCTGTGGCTAAAGCTGCAGCCAGTAAGCTTGCATGACTCACGCTGTGAACCGCATCCTTTCGAGAGTAAGCCTCCGGCAGAACGCCCCGGGCTTTTTCTGTGGAAAGCATAAAATTAGGAATAACAGCCAGAGCCTTCAGATCAGGTTGCGGAAGTACCTTGATATAAGGCACTCGGTCTTTTTCCATCACTGCAATGACAATCCCGCCAAATAGAGATGCGCCTACATTATCGGGGTGACCCTCTAGCTCCGTTGCCATAAAGAAGATTTCTTCCTTTGTAAAAGGATCGCCGGCAAGATAATTCGCTGCTGTGAGTCCTCCAATAATGGCTGCCGCACTGCTGCCTAATCCCCTTGTCAAGGGAACCTCGCTTTTCATCTCAATGCAAAGAGGCGGCATCTCCATATTGGCTTTAGAAAAAATCAACTCAGCCATCCGATAAACCAAATTGCTCGTATCTGTTGGAAGTCCCTGGAGCTCTTCTCCGTACAGGATCACCTGAGGTTCATCTGCGACTCTCATTCTAATCGTAGTATATAATTGAAAGGCCATACCAATGGTATCAAAACCAGGGCCTAAGTTTGCCGTGCTTGCCGGAACCTTAACCTGAACGCGCCATCTCATTGTCTTAAACCTCTTCCCTTCCTTCAACACGGTAAAAGCTTTTTACTTCAAGAACGGATTCTACGGATTGGAATCCTTCCAGCAATTGATCCATGTTTTTCTTAGACGCCATATGCGTGATCATAATAATTTCAGCTTGAGCCTTTTCTGGACGCGGCTGTTGGATAATCTGCTCAATGCTGATATCGTGATTGGCCAATAGGGTGGTAATTTCAGATAGCACACCACGCTTGTCGGAAACAACAAGTCGGATGAAGAATTTAGATTCAATTTGCTCTGGTGTTTTTAAGATCTTTTCTTTATATGGAGCTACCATACCACGGCCATTGACTCCTAGTTTCATATTCTTAACGACCGTTACCAAGTCAGATGTAACTGCCGTTGCTGTTGGCAGCTCTCCTGCTCCTCGTCCATAGAACATTGTTTCTCCAACTGCTTCGCCATACACATAAACGGCGTTGAATACTCCATTCACTGAAGCAAGAGGATGGGATTGATGGATCATCGTCGGCTGGACACTCACCTCGATGCACTCTTCGTCCCGTTTAGCAATTCCTAATAGCTTAATCTCATAACCCAGTTTTTTACCGTAGGCAATGTCCTCTGCTGTCACCTTGGAGATTCCTCTAACATCCACATCTTCCAAGCTATATTCCACACGGAAGCCAAGCGTACTTAAAATCGCCATTTTTCTTGCCGCATCCAAGCCCTCTACGTCAGATGTTGGATCCGCTTCAGCGTAACCTAACGCCTGGGCTTCTTTAAGCACCTCTTCATAAGCAGCACCTTCTTGACTCATCTTGGTTAAGATGTAGTTCGTCGTCCCATTGACAATCCCCATCATTTTCATGATCCGATCGGAGGAAAATCCTTCTACAAGGGCTCTCAAAATAGGAATCCCCCCAGCTACGCTCGCCTCATAAAAAACATCGCAGCCTTTCTCTGCCGCCTTTGCTAGAATTTCAGCACCGTGCATGGCCATTAGATCCTTATTTGCCGTTACCACATGCTTGCCTTGCTCCAAGGCTTCTAGAATATAATCCTTGGTGGGATCGATGCCGCCCATGACCTCTATAATAATATCGATCTCTGGATCTCTGAGCAGGTCATAAGGATCCGTCGTGACCGCATCTGCAGCAATCTCAATATTTCTTGGTCTATTAGGATTCTTGACCAGGACTTTTCCCACTTGAATCTCTACACCGGTCTGCTTTACCAAGTCAAATTTATGTCCTTCAAGGATTCTTACCACACCAGTTCCCACTGTTCCTAAGCCCATCAAGCCTACTTTTACAACCTGTTTATCCATTGTTATTAACCCTCCAATTTCCCTATCTGTTTTATATTAACCTCTACCTACGATTGTTGCCTTTCGCACTCCGTCTAACTTTTGAATTTCTTCAACAAAATCAGTGGTCGATAAGTTTAACACGGCAGTGTCAATCGACATCGCCAAATTAGCGATTCCCTGTAAGGGTATGGTCTGATTTATAGTAAGAACATTCCCTCCTTTTCCGGCTACAAAGGTGAGTACTCGGGATAATACACCCGACCGATGCTCCAGCTGAAGGGATATTGTAATGATCATTTCACGCATCATGGCATT
>JBEQAI010000104.1:0-10034 GCA_041640415.1 Ammoniphilus sp.
TTCAGGAGGAAGTGGACATAGTAAGTGGTGTCTTCGTATCCTCCACGGAAAAAGATCTGCTTAAGCTGGCTGTACTGGAGCGGCACCATCAAACAGGAAATATTGGGTTAGGAATCGTAAAAGGATTTGGATTAAAAAGAGGCTCGATTGCCTCTACTATCGCCCACGATTCCCATAATCTAATTTGCGTGGGGGTAAGAGATGAAGATATGCTTTTGGCGATCCGTCACTTAGAAAAAGTAAAAGGAGGACTAGTGGTCGCTCATCAGGGAGAAATCCTAGCCTCTCTACCGCTGCCTGTTGCCGGCTTGATGTCGGACCGACCTTACCTAGAGGTCTATGATGGTCTGAAGGAAATTGCTAAGGGACTTCGTTACCTAGGAGCAAGCGATCTATTTAATCCTTTTTTGACCTTGTCCTTTCTGGCGCTTCCCGTTATCCCACACTTAAAGCTTACGGATTTGGGTTTGTTTGATTTTTCCCAGTTTAAGCATATCCCAGTTGAAGTGGATGGTTCGTTGGAATTCGAGAAAGGCAGCTAATACGCAGCCTTTCTCTAGACGGAACCCGAACCAAGAATTTCGCTTAAATGGGCTAAAGCTTGTTCTGCATCAGCCCCTTCCGCACTCAATATAATGCGTTCTCCCACTGTTGTATTTAATAGATGTAGGATGCCTAGATAACCTTTAGCGTTGATTTGCAGCTCTCTCTGCTGCAGAAGAATGTAGCTTCGAAATCGATTGGCCTCCTGAACGAATTGGACGAGAAGTTGAGGGTTACAATCTTGAGAAAACGTAATAGTTACCTCTTTTTTCATGAATCATTCTCCTTGCGACAGTATTACCTACTATGAGGAGTTACGATGGAGGATCTAGCTCTTTCAATATCTGTCCTAATTCATCAAACCACTGCCGATCCGAAACCTCTACAGCTAAGGCCTGCATTTGAAGCAAATGGGCTTTGAACAGCTTTTTCTCTTTTTCATGGCCTAACCAAGGAGCAACTTCTAGTCGGGATACTAAAATTTCCTGACCGTCCGCGAGTCTTAGAGAAAACTGGCCGTTCGTTTTAATACAGCGAATTTCGCCTATTTCTTGATACAGATAGTTCTCTTCGTTGATGACTTGAACGAAATCTCCTCTTTGGAATAGTCCATAGCGTTTCATTTCAACCCCTCTTTTAAAAGAAATTAACACCAAGAGCCCCATTCTTTCCAACAAACATCGTACTAGTCAGGTAAATGACAAGGTTATATAAGTGACTTTTACACATAGGTGACTATATTGTTACTATAAAGAACATTGACCGAGTAGACAATAGGCTTTTTTTGTTGAAATTTAGTTTTTTTTGAACAGAATAAAAAAAATCTCCTTCCACTGACCTTTTGGAGGAGATTTCTGTTTATTATTTCTTTTCAACTATGATCCTACAGTCTAACGCAAGCAAAGATATCATGGAAAACAAGGAGATGAAGGGGAAAAGGGTGACCGCAACCCCTCCATAGACGACTGGAATGGATGCTAGCGGACGTCCCTTGTGCCAAATAGAGATACGGACGATATTCGCGAGCTTTAATAGTTCTTTAGCCAACCTCCAAGCATCTTTTCCTCTTGCCTCATATGTTTCCTGACTGGGGAGTAAGTCATCTATCCATTCTTGATCATGACTAGCGGTTCTCTGCATCTTCATTCTCCTTTCGAGGAAAATATTGCTCCATCTTTTCCAGCTGATCAATAAATGTTCTGGTTTTCAGCCGAATGCCTGTATACTCATCCATAAAAAGATACATAATCTTTTGGAGTTGTTGTTTTGTCTCCCTCTTAACTGTAATTTTACCCAGCTGACTGACGTCTAGATTCTGAACAATGGACAGGATACGGGCTACGCCATCTAAGAGAAGCATGGCATGAGGATCTTTTCTCCTGCAAGACTCGCACAGGAGCCCCCCTTCACGAATACTGAAAAACCAGGGAGACTGGCCTTTCCCACAGGAGGCACAGGTATCGAGAATAGGCTTATACCCATGCATAGAAAGTAGCTTAAGCTCGTAAATGCGACAGATCATCTCACTATCCTTCTCATCCTCCAGCTGATTTAATGAATTTAGCAGCAACTGGTAAAGCCCTCCGTTTTTTTGGCGCTCCTCTGACATCCTGTCCGTTAATTCCAGAATATAACTCGCATAGGCTGTTCGATGCAGGTCGCCTCTAATTTTAGGGAAAGTCTGGATGAGATCTGCCTGATTTAGGGAAGCTAGTCCCGATCCAATATGAAATAGAAAAAAGGCATGGGTGAAGGGCTGAGAAACCGCAGCAAATCTGCTCTTGGTTTTCCTGGCTCCTTGCGCCATCATCCCCACCTTGCCCATTTCTTTGGTGTACACCGATAAAATTTTATTTCCCTCTCCATAATCGCTTGTTCTTAAAACAATACCTTCTGTCTTTCCTAACACCTTGTGCCTCCCTATAATCGAAGGTCACCTAATCTCTACCCTTCATTTTCCTCCGAACCAATGGATAATTCCGTTTCATCATCTCCATCTAAGCTGACGCGCTGTGAATCCTTATAGAGAAGATAAGCGTCAATGTTTCCTGTTGCACTGAATAAGTTCCAAGAAATATTTTGCATCGGCCGTTATCATCCTTTCGGGAGAAATTGATGTGGCATCACTGGGGTACAAGACTTCTAGGAAAAGATAAGTTTGCCTAGTTTTCTCTATAAGATTAGATTGACCCTATTCCGGAATCATATGCTTAGGAATTTTTTCCATTATTGTTCCAATTGAAACCCAAAATCCTTCAGTAGGCGATCTTGATTCCGCCAGTCCTTTTTTACCTTTACTCGCAGTTCCAAGAATATTCTGGTGCCTAACAATCGCTCAATATCTTGCCTGGCACGTTTCCCAATTTCCTTTAACATCGATCCTTGCTTGCCCACCAAGATTCCTTTTTGGGATTCTTTCTCCGCATAGATACCTGCGTAAATATAAATGGCATTGCTATCTTCTCTTCGCTCTATATGTTCAATCGCTACAGCAACGGAATGAGGTACTTCTTCTCTTGTAAGATGTAGAACTTTCTCTCGAATCAGCTCCTGCATAATGAAACGTTCGGGATGATCGGTTACTTGATCCGGCGGATAGTACTGTGGCCCTTGTGGCAGCAGCTCAAGCATTTGTTCCATTAGCGTAGTTACGTTATTTCCTTGCAACGCTGATACCGGAATGATCTCTTTAAACGGATAAAGGGTCCGATACTCTTCAATAAAGGGAAGCAAGGTTTCAGGGTGCACCTTGTCGATTTTATTGATAATGAGAAAGACAGGGGTCTTGACCTCTTGAAGCTTCTCAATAATGAAACGATCCCCCGGCCCCAGCTTTTCCGAAGCATCCACTAGAAAGAGGATGAGATCTACTTCTTTTAGGGCTGTTTCCACGGAGGTGTTCATATACTCCCCAAGCTTGGACTTCGGCTTATGTATTCCAGGCGTATCCATGAAGATGATCTGTCCTTTGGCGCCTGTGTACACCGCTCTAATTTTGTTGCGAGTGGTTTGGGGTTTGTCCGACATGATTGCAATTTTTTGACCCACAACTTGGTTCATGAGAGTTGATTTCCCTACGTTAGGTCTTCCGATAATGGCCACGAATCCTGATTTATAACCTGTTTTGTTCATTTAGATCCTCCTGATTGAATGCCCCCGGCAAAAGCTCAGCTACAGTTTTAATTAAAGTCTCTCCATTTAGATTGCCCATGATAACCTCCATATCTGGCGGGCATAGCTCTGCCAATACCTGGCGGCAGGCACCGCATGGGGCCACCGGTCGGGGTGTATCCGCAATAACAGCCATCTTCTGGTATTTTCTTTCTCCTTCTGAAAAGGCCTTAAACAAAGCCGTCCGTTCTGCGCAGTTGCATAAGCTATAGGCTGCGTTTTCGATATTAAAGCCGGTAAAGACATCCCCCTTATCTGTTAATAGAGCTGCACCTACTTTAAATTTAGAATAGGGTACATACGCTGCTTCTCTTGCTTCTTTAGCCTTTTGCATTAATCCTTGATTATCCATTAAATGAACCTCCTATTCTTCTTATCGCTTCAAGCAGTGGATCTAGAAAAACATAGAAACCTACCACAACAGACAAAACAGCTGCAAGTAACACGGCTCCCGCAGCTACATCCTTTGCTACCTTAGCTAAAGGATGGTATTGATCGGTGACGAGGTCGACTGTTGCTTCGATCGCAGTATTGACCATCTCTAGTATGAGGACTAAAAAAATAGAAAAAAAGACCAGCAAAACTTCATTCCATGGTATATCCAGCAACCAACTGGCCAAGAAAACCATAATGGCGGCTCCTACATGGATCTGCATGTTTCGCTGTGTCTTAATGGTATAGGCTATCCCTTCCATGGCATATCCGAAGCTTCGGACCAGGCGTGTCCATTCGCCCATCTTCTCTCCACCTTACCTAACGGATTAAACCAAATACTTGAAGGATCTGCTCCTGGCGTGCAAACATCTCCCTTTCTTGCGCCTCGGTTTCATGATCATACCCTAGCAAATGCAAGAAGCCATGTACGGTAAGGAAGCCTAGCTCTCGCTCAAAGGAATGGCCGTATTCCTCCGCCTGCTCCCTCACCTTAGGAATGGAAATAATGATATCACCTAAAGCATCCTCTTCATCCAAGGGGAAAGAAAGTACATCCGTAGTTTTATCTTTATTTCGGAACTGCTGATTTAATTCCCTAATTCGTTCATTATCAACAAACGTAATGGCTACTTCTTTTTCGGAAATGCCTTCTAATTCCGCAGCTTTTTCGAGCAGATGGACAAGAGTATCCAGTTGCTCGGAAGTTAGGAGTTCTTCTTGCTCATTTAAAATTTCAACCATTAACGTCACGCACGTTTCACCTCTGCTTCATCAGGGTACTCAATCCGATTATGAAAGATTCCTTGCAGCGTCTCGCATATGCTCCGAGTAATAAGCTCTAGCTCTTGGAAGGTTAGGTCGCATTCGCTGAATTGCCCATCATCCAGCCGGTCTTTTACTATCTTGCGAACCAACGTCTCAACGCGCTCCGGGGTAGGCTTAGACAAGGATCGGACAGCAGCTTCCACGCTATCACAGATCCCGACGACGGCAGATTCCTTGAACTGAGCCTTAGGACCAGGATAGCGATAGTCTGACTCCAAAATGGCCGATCCGGAATCCTGCATCGCCTTATGGTAGAAAAACTTAAGGAGCGTGGTCCCATGGTGCTGTTCGGCAATATCTTGAATCGGCTTAGGCAATTTATATTCTTGCAATAATCTAACCCCGTCTGCAGGATGAGCAATAATAATGGTCCGGCTTAGGCTAGGAGCTATCTTATCATGCGGGTTTTCTCTGCCTATCTGATTCTCTATAAAAAATTGAGGACGCTTCATTTTGCCTACATCATGATAGTAGGAACCAACCCGGGCAAGCAGTCCATTGGCTCCTATGGCTTCAGAAGCTGCCTCGGAAAGATTCGCCACCATGATGCTATGGTGATACGTCCCAGGAGTCTCCATAAGTAAACGACGCAATAACGGATGATTCGGGTTGGAAAGCTCAATGAGCTTCATCGTAGACAATATTCCAAAGGCCGACTCAAAAAACGGGATAAGTCCCAGCGTTAAAATGGAAGCTAACAGTCCGCTTAAAACGGCATAACCGTATAAAAGTGCAAGATCTCCCCATTTAACCGAATAAAACAGCATGTACACGGAGGTAATCGAGAAGATGTTCACCAAGACGACCAACGAGCCCGCTAAAAAAATATTGCGCTTTAACGTAGGTTTCCCCAAGGCATAGGCAGCGGTCAGGCAGGCAGATAAAGCCACAAACCCATATCTGTAATCAAAGAGATAGGTACTGTCCGTATTAAAAATAATGCTTGAACATACAGAGAACAACACCCCAGCAAACATAGCCAATTTTTGATCGAGAAACAGAGCGATCAGCATACTTCCAAAGGAAACAGGCGCAAGGAAGCCTATAAACGAATATTCCAGGGCCTGTCCCAAACTCACGATCTTGATCGTCATCAGCGTGAGCAGAATTATCGTCATCAGCATCATCAGCTGCTGGTTATCCAATTTAAAATCGGGTTTACTCTGTCCGAGGTAAGCATAGAAAAAAGCGATACAGAGCAAGACAAGCAGCAATAAACCTAAATAAGGAAAGTAATTCGGTTTGTGAGTCAATAATCCTGCTACCCCTAATTTTCTATACGTTTCTTCGGTAATATATTCCCCTTCGCCTACTAGTATATCCCCTTTATGAATAACAATGGGCTTTACCGCTTTTATCGCCTTATCCTTCGCTTGTTCTGTGGCTTGCTCATCAAATACAATGTTTGGAACAATACTCGCCAGCACAAGTTCCCTTATCACCTGAAGCGCCCTGCTCTCGAGCTCTGTCCCTGCCAGGTGCTGATTGACCCGTTCCTGCGTCTGGGATTCTCCCGTCAGCCTTACTCCCTCTAGCATAATGGCAGAGATGATATTGCGGGAGATCGTTTTAATGATGGCCAGGGATTCGGGAGATTGCTTCAACAGGGTGCGATAGGTCTCGTCGGAAAGCTGGTAAGGAATACTGTCCTTAAGTTGGCTAATCCACTCCTCTTGGGTCGGCAGCTTGTCTTCCCATTCATCGAGCGCTTCCGATGGAGCTTGACCCTCCAATGCCTCCCTTTCAGCTCGGGCTGCGAGCTCCAGTTTTTCCTGCTGTAACCTGGTTTCCGTTACACTTCGAAAAATCTGGTCAAGAACCTTCAACTGATTGTTAGTTATTCTCTCGTCTAGGACATATATTGGCTTAATAGACTTAACCGCCTCATCCCTAAAACGCTGGGTCAGGTCAACATCTTCTACTTCCATTGGAGCTACGATCTTCATATTGCTTATCGTATTCTCCTTAAGATCATATGTCTTTGGAACTACATGCTCCAAGAGCAAAAAATAAATGCCTAGCCCTAAAAAGAAAAAAAGAAGCATCCGGACAGCCCAGCTTGTCTTCCATGTCTCCGGGATACGCCATGTTCCCTGGAGTAACCCTTTTTTCATGTTTAACAGCTCCTTTGCTTCTCCTCTGCCCCCACGGGGGCAATGTAGATTATTGATCTCCTTCCGTCTCTGCGTAAGCCTTAATAATCTTGTGCACCAAAGGATGTCTGACTACATCTGCTTCACTCATAAAGACAAAGGAAATACCTGACACATTCGCAAGTATTCTCTCTGCCTCTTTGAGACCTGAACGCTTGCCCCGCGGCAAGTCAATTTGGGTCACATCGCCCGTGATTACCATTTTGGATCCGAATCCTAGTCTCGTTAAGAACATTTTCATTTGTTCTGGAGTCGTATTCTGAGCTTCATCTAAAATAACAAAGGAATCCTCCAGAGTACGCCCACGCATGTAGGCAAGTGGGGCCACTTCAATGGTTCCCCGCTCCATGAGACGGTTCACCGCTTCCATGCCCAAAATATCATTCAAAGCGTCGTATAAAGGCCTGAGGTAAGGGTCTACCTTTTCCTGAAGATCGCCAGGCAAAAACCCTAGGTTTTCGCCAGCCTCTACCGCCGGGCGGGTAAGAACAATCTTCTTAACCTGTCCTCCCTTTAACGCTACTACAGCCATAACAACAGCTAAGTACGTTTTTCCTGTTCCGGCAGGACCAATGCCAAAAACAATGTCATGCTTCCGAATGGAAGTGATGTAGTGACGCTGTCCCAAGGTCTTCACACGGATGGGCTTTCCCTTTGCAGATTGGGCAATCTGCTCGTCAAAAAGCTCTAGCAGCTCATCTGCTGCCCCACGTTTGGCAAGGTCAATGGCATAGGCAATATCGCGTTCTGAGAGCTGCATGCCCTTTTCTACGAGAACGGCAAGCACCTGCAGGAGCTGACGAACCGTTGAGGCTTCCTGCTCATGACCTGATATGGTAATTTCATCGCTGCGGGCCGTAATTTTCGTTTGAAACGATTCTTCAATTTTTTTCAGGAATGCATCTTGCGGTCCAAATAGTGCAATCGCAGTTGCTGTATCTTTAAGTCGTACCTTGATTGATTCTTCTTGTACTGGCAAAATATCATTCTCCTTCAATGATTATAGGTTGTTCGACGGCAATGTCTTCAATGGCAACAACGTGCATCTTAATATAGACTTTATCATTCTCTCGCTTCAGGTGCAAAACTTTTTCTTCTTTAATATATCCTCCATTTCCCATTTTACTAAGGATATCCTGCCTAGCCGCTTGAATCGCCATCTCTTGGGCTTGCTTCTCATCCAATTGTTTTTCCTGAGTTTCCACAGCATGCAGATTCTCCGTCTTCCATGCGAGCGGGAAAGACTTGTCTTTCCAGCGAATCACCCACATTTGATCCTTCACCTCATAGTTTTGGAAAGGAAGTTCTTTATATCCCCAAATCTTGAGCTGATGTTCTCCCCAGACGATGTAAATATTTCGATGCTTCTCTCCAATAAATGTTGCCTGTTTCTGTTGTATTGGCACGATTACTTCCGTCTCATACCAGACCTCGCCTTCTACCCTTCCCCTTGCAGCTACTGCATTAGGGCTATCTTCCTTGCCAATCAAACCCGAAACCAGAATATCCCCCTTCTTTACAAAATCATCAGGGCGGACGACAGGCTTTCCCTCTTCAGCAAAAATGGTGGAGATCACTGCCGATTTTTTCGCCACGAGATGTCTAGGGCCCAATGCTTCCTTCTTTTCGGGGAGAATTTTTTCTACCACGCGGATCTGCGCTTTCGTCCCCTTGATCTGAAAACCAACCCACGAAGCTTCAGGAAGATTTTCCATTAGCTTCGCTTGGATCTTGTCAGGTTCGTCCAACATAAAACTAAATTTCCCTTGCTGAATTCCAATTTTCTCGGCCACTTGTAAAACTTCGTACTTCCCAATCTTATCGTTTCCTACTACTTCAATCGACCAGATCACGTTGGATAATAGAAACAGCATAACAATAAACAATAGAAAGCCACCGAAAAAAGCATAGCGTTCCCTTACTCTGGTTAAGAAGAAGGGAAAACCATGTCTGCTTAAGATTCGCATGCGACAACCTGTCTCTCGCAAAAGAGGCTTGAGAAGAAAAAAGTCCTCAAGTCGAATGTTGATTTTTCCTCTCTGATCATCATATCGTGTAATATTCCACACCTGCATCTTTTTCTGAACGGCGAGATTGATTAAGCGTTCTATCCGCCGACCCTTGAGGATAATTACGAGATATCCATTAAACCATTTTAACCATTGATGCTGCATGTTCTGCATATCCCCCTATTCGATAAATTGAACCCCATCCACTTTTCCCTCAATAAGAACCTCTTCAGAAAGAATGGCACGGATCACTAGCTTTTCTCCCTTTACAAGCAACTGACCCTTTGTTAAAAGCAAACGGAGCTCCTTGTCATTAAAAAGAAGAACTCCGCGATGATTCTCTATGTACATATGAATCTGCCCGATCATCGTGATCCTAGGCATCTCCATGGTAACATCGGCTGGCAGGTCGAGCATTTTTGCTGCAAATTTACGCAGGTGTCTCCCCCACATTTTTTTCATTCGGCTTCGGCTCCCCCTTCCAATGACTGTCTGTTTAAGCCTCATCCCTTGGGAAATGATCAGGCAAAGTGCTACTAATGTAGATGTATGCTCAGGCAAAGGCTTTTATGAAGCTAAAAAAGAGTGCTTTCTGCTCAAAACAAAAAGGACCACCCAACCTGGTCAGTTGGGAGTCCCTTTATCAGCTCATTATTTTTTTCTACCCATGCGATGAGGCGCCTTAGAGCGAGGCGGACCATAGATCTGGCTCCATATCATTCCCTGCACAGCAGGAGGAAGGCGTGATTCATCTTGCGCTAGGGCCGGCAATGCTTTCTTATCCTTCCTGTAAGCTCGCGCAGGGGCCTCCCTATCTCCTTCACCTGCAACTGGGACCATCGGGCTCACTATAGCAGGTGAAGCTTCTATAGGGTCTACTGGCCTTCTCCGAATGACG
>JBEQAI010000105.1:0-10027 GCA_041640415.1 Ammoniphilus sp.
GCAACGATTTTTGTATTAATGCAAGAAAACTTTAATATGAACATGGTGCCGCAACGGATGTTTTCAGCCTTGGATTCCTTTCCTCTAATGGCGATTCCTGGATTTGTCTTAGCAGGAGTTTTATTGGCTCGTGGAGGGATTTCCAAGTATCTAATCGAAGCCTTGCGTACCTGGGTAGGACATTTGCCAGGTGGCCTGTCGGTTGTAACTATTTTAGCTTGTATGATTTTTGCGGCCATCTCTGGGTCCAGTCCCGCCACTGCTGCAGCTATCGGATCGATCATGATCCCTGCGATGGTGAGTGCTGGTTATGATAAGAAGTATGCCATGGGTCTGGTAGCCGCAGCTGGAACGCTAGGGATCTTGATCCCCCCGAGTATCCCGCTGATTATCTACGGGATTACAGCTGAGGAATCCATCGGGAAGCTGTTTATGGCTGGCGTTATCCCAGGCGTATTGTTAGGGGGCGTATTGATCGTTTCGGCGATCTTCTATGCAAAGAAGAATGGGTATGGAATTCAGGACAAAGAATCCAATGAGGTGCGGATCAGAGCTTCCATTAAGGCTCTATGGGGAGCATTTTTACCGGTCCTCATTCTCGGAAGCATCTACACGGGGGTAGCCACACCGACGGAATCTGCGGTTATTGCCGTGGCTTATGCCATCATTGTATCTACAATCATTTACCGTGAAATGAGCTTCAAGGATGTTCGTCCGATCCTGGTTGAATCGATTAACATTACCTCGATGATCTTTCTGATCATTGCTGCCGCAAGTTTGTTTGGTTTATACCTGACGAATGCGCAGGTTCCGCATCATGTTGGGGAATGGATCGCGCAAAGCAATATGAATAAGTGGATTTTCTTTATCATCATCAATATTTTGTTCTTTATTATGGGAACTTTCTTAGAGGCCGTGTCGATTATCTTGATCACGTTGCCGATCATCCTGCCGATTATCAAACATCTAGGTATTGATCCGATTCACTTTGCCATCATCATGACAGTAAACATGGAGTTAGCGATGATCACTCCGCCAGTAGGATTGAATCTCTTCGTTGTAGCCGGGATTGCAAAAGAAAAACTGGGTGCGGTCGTAAGAGGGGTAATCCCTTTCATTATTCTGTTTGTAGTGGTATTGGCGTTACTGATCATTTTCCCTGAGTTGTCTCTATGGCTGCCGGATAAAATGATGAAATAAATAAAAAAAGGAGTAGTTCGCACAAACAGTGCCTACTCCTTTTTCGCTATATAACGATTGATCGGTCTGCCTACTGATCCGTATTGGATTTCGATTTGTACCTTTCCGACCTTTTCTAAGAAGTCTAAGTATCGTCTGGCCGTCACGCGGGCTAAGCCAACCCCTTCTGCCACTTCCTCGGCTGAAAGGGCTTGGGTTTGCTTAAGCAGGAAGAGGAGTACCTGCTTAAGTGTAAGCTCATTTAGGCCTTTGGGAATATCAGCTTGAGTTTGAACGGGGTCTGTAGTTTCTTTTTCTGGTAGTGCCGGCTTTTTAGCGTTTAAGTGGCGGTCGAGTTCTTCCTGATCCAAAAGGTCCTTGGTTAAAGCCTGACGTAGGGTTCTGTACGATTCGAGAGCGCTCTTGAACCGATCAAACCGGAAAGGCTTCATAATGTAATCGATTGCGCCATAACGAAATACTTTCTGAACGGTTTCCGAATCGCGGGCAGCCGTCACTAAGATTACATCGACAGGATCGTTGCGCTTTCTGATCTCGGCGAGTGTTTGAAGGCCATCTAAATCAGGCAGAAAGATGTCGAGGATAATCAGATGCGGCTCCACTTTGCTCATGAGATCCAAGGCCTCTGAACCGGAGCGGGCCAGTCCAACAATTTCGAATCCCCCCGTTGCTTCAACGAACCCCTTATTGACCTCCATGACCATCGGATCATCTTCTACGATCATGATTTTAATTTTCTCATCCATGGCTTCATCCTCCACCCGTTTCGGGATTCTTGGGGATTAGGATATCAAAACGAGTGCCTGTCGAGGGATCGGATTCTAATTTAATCGTTCCCCCTGCATTGACCACGTATTGATAGATTAAAGCTAAGCCAATCCCCCGGTTTTTATTTTTATTTGCTTTTGTGGAAAAGCCTTGAACATAGATCCAGTCTCGGATCTCCTCTGGGATCCCCGGACCGTTATCTTCAACGATGATATGCAGCTCATCCTGATTATCCCGGATCATGCAATAGATCTTGCGTTCTTCGTCTTGTCCTTGAAGCGCTTCCATTGCATTTTCAATTAAGTTTCCGATGACGGCTACCATCACACTAGCATCCCATTGTTTGGGGATTTCTCTAAGTCTGCTGCTGCGATCGATATGAAGCTCAATGCCAAGCTCTCTTGCTCGACTGATTTTCCCTAAGAGCAACCCCGATAAGCTATAGTCACAAATTTGATTGGTCAGGAAGGCAGCGAGTTCTTCTTGCTGTTCGGTCGTGTCAAAAATGTAGTTGATCGCTTGCTCGCTCTTCCCCAGTTGAATTAATCCGGCGATCGTATGCAGCTTGTTCATATATTCATGATTTTGTACGCGTAAGGCTTCGATAAACTGCTTGACTCCGGTCAGCTCCTCAGCAAGATTAAAGATAGTGGTCTTATCTTGAAAGTTAGCCACAGCTCCCACGATGGATCCCTTAATCTTGATCGGAAGGGTACTTACTAGAATGCGGGTATTGCCAATCATGCGATCTTGATTATATTGAGGAATTCCCGTCTCTAAAACCTGAGTAAGCTGGATATCGGGTATGACATTTTCCACCTTCTGTCCGATGACAGGAGGGTTTAGCTGAAGGATTTGACAAGCCTTCGGATTGGCGATGGTAATCCGTTGATTCGAGTCAATCGCAACAATTCCTTCACCTATAGAGTGGAACACAGCACTTCGTTCTTCCAATAATTTAGCGATTTCGTTCGGCTCCATATTAAACATTTGTTTCTTTATATTATAAGCAAGGCCGAATGCGCCAAACAAGCCAAAAAATAAAGCTAAAAACAAGGAGAAATAAAGATCGTTGCGGTATTCCTCAAGCAGCTTGAAGTAAGTGGGGGTAACCATTCCGACAACGACGACTCCGACTTGCTTGGAACCTCTCATGAGGGGCACGAATGCACGGATGGAAGGACCGTTAATTCCGATGGCTCGAGAGATATAGGCATGTTCTGCAAAGGCAGGCCCTTCATCTCCTCCTTCAAATAGGGTTCCGACCATTTCTGGCAAGGGGTGGGAATAGCGTGTTTTATTCATATCCAATACCACAATGTATTCAACATTGGTGGCTAAACGAATCTTGTCGGCAATCGGCTGAATGATCTGAGGTCCTACCGGATAGCCCACATAATCAACAACTTCATCTACTTGTGCTACCGTTCGAGCAATCGACAGAGCTCGCTGGCCCAATTCTTTTTCAATGGCTCGATACACTTGCTCAATCAGAATAGCCCCACTAATGCCAGAAGATAGAAGAACCAGACAAAAGACGAGGATGCCAATTTTGGTGCGGAGGCTAAAAGGGACTTTACGTTTCATGGTGTCTCCAATACAAAAATAAGACATGCTAATTTGTTTCTAAGTATAGCATAGTTATATTATATTTAGGATGAGCCGAGTTAGGTAAAGATAAAAACAAAAAGAGGAGGATGATGAAATGAAAAAAATTCCTTTTGCCGTGCTCTTTGATATGGATGGAACCTTATTGAAGACCGAAGAGGTGGCAGTACCAGCATTCACCAAGACCTTCCAAAAGCTGAAGGAAGAGGGCTTATTCCAGGATCCCATTCCAACAGAAAAGGAGATTACGGATGTTTTCGGGATGACCTTGGAGGAGATATGGAACAAGCTGCTTCCGGGGCAGGATGAGGAAGTCAAGAAAAGGGCAGATCGCATGATGCTGGATTATGAGCTCGAGATTTTAAGGCAAGGAAATGTACACTTGTATCCAAACGTAAAAGAGACCTTACAGCAGCTAAGAAGCAAAGGGATCCCATTCTTTGTAGCGAGCAATGGGTTGGACGAATACATAAAGGGAGTCTGCGAGTGCTTCGGAATGACAGACTGGTTTGAGGACTTGTACAGTGCAGGAAGATTCCAGACCGAAACAAAGGATGATCTGGTCTCTAAGCTCCTTCATGATTATGGAGTTAAAGAGGCCATCATGGTAGGCGATCGGAAGTCAGATGTTCAAGCAGGCCAAGCGAATAAGCTGTATACCGTTGGCTGTGCCTTTGGCTTTTCGAACCAAGGGGAGCTGGAAGGAGCCAATGTGATTATCGAAGATTTTAAAGAGATCCTGCCAATCGTGGAGAAAAGATTAAACCAGGTGAGGATGGGCTAGAATAATAGTGTGAAGAGTTGCTAAATTGGATAAATGATACTATAATTATAGTCAAAGAAAGTCAAAGTCAAAGGATGCGATGTATGTGAGGGGGTGGATATGTGCGAAATATCTCTGACATCATTGAGCAGCACCTCAAATCCATCTTACAGCAAAGTCGGAGCGGTACCATTGAAATTCAGCGCAGTGAACTCGCCGATCGTTTTCAGTGTGTCCCCTCCCAGATCAACTATGTCATTAGTACCAGGTTTTCTGCAGAGAAGGGGTACGTAGTTGAGAGCAAGCGTGGAGGCGGAGGGTATATCCGTATCCGGAAGATTGAAATTTCAGGAAGCAAAAACTTGTATCATCTTTTAATGGAGATGATTGGCGAAACCATCAGCCAATCCACCGCAGAAAACATCTTGGCGCGTTTGGAGGAAGATGGGTTTATATCCCTGCGGGAGGCACTCATCATGAAAGCCGCCATTTCTCGAGAAGTACTTTCGTTCGAGTTTCATATTAGGGACCAGATTCGAGCGGCGATCATGCGAGCGATGATTACTCAGATTTTTATGCATGGAGGGGATTCGTCATGATTTGTCAAGAATGTAAGCAGCGTCCAGCGACGCTACACTTTACGAAGATACTGAACGGCGAAAAAACCGAGTTTCATCTCTGTGAGGTTTGTGCCTCAGAGAAAGGAGAAATGTTCCCTGGATCGCCAGGCAATTTTTCACTACATCACCTCCTTTCCGGTTTAATCAATTTTGAGCCAGGGAATGGGGGAATGGGCGGAGTGGCGCAGGAGAAACCCTTGCGATGCGAGACCTGTGGCCTGAGCTATTCCCAATTCAGCAAGAGCGGAAGGTTTGGTTGTGTAGATTGTTATACGCATTTTGCCAGCCGATTAGACCCTATTTTTCGACGAATTCATGGCAGTATGGAACATAGCGGAAAAGTTCCTCAGCGATCAGGAGGAAAAATCAAGATCAATAAGGAAATTAATCAGTTAAAGGGACTGCTTCAGCAAAAGATCGCAGCAGAAGAATTTGAGCAGGCAGCGGCTATTCGAGACCAGATCAAGCAACTCGAGAAGCAGCTTGCCAATTCCTAAGGGTAAGGGGGTATGCAGCAATGTCTTTGCAGCGATTCCTTGAAAAAGCGGTAAGTGAATGGATGAGTGGAGAAGGTCCAGACTCTGACATTGTCATTAGCAGCCGGGTTCGCCTCGCGAGAAATTTGCGTGACTATCCCTTTCCGATGCTAGCTACCGAAAGCCAAGCAAAGGAAGTGATTGAACAAGTTTCTGCTGTGATGAATCAGGAGGACTTCCAGGCCATAGACCAGTTCGAGAAGCTGAATTTAGACGAAGTCTCGAGCCTCGAAAAAAGAGTCCTGGTAGAAAAGCATCTGATCAGTCCTCACCTTGCCAATGAGTCCAGGCATGGCGCTGTTATCTTAAGCAACAATGAAGCGGTCAGCATTATGGTCAATGAAGAGGATCATCTGCGCATCCAATGTTTATTTCCAGGTTTCCAACTTAAGGAAGCATGGGGAATAGCGGACCGGATTGATGATGTGTTTGAAAACAATCTGGATTATGCCTTTGATGAGCGGAGGGGATACCTCACCAGTTGTCCAACGAATGTAGGAACGGGAATAAGAGCATCGGTCATGATGCACCTGCCCGCTCTTGTTCTGACCCAGCAGATTAATCGAATCCTGAATGCTATCGGCCAGATTGGGCTGGTTGTAAGAGGCATTTATGGGGAAGGCAGTGAGGCCGCAGGAAATTTGTTTCAGATTTCTAACCAGATTACACTCGGACATTCCGAGGAAGAGATCATTGATAATCTGTACAATGTTGCTAAGCAGATCATTGATCATGAGCGCTCGGCAAGAAGAACACTGATTGAACACAACAAGATTGGGATGGAGGATAAGCTCTGCCGGTCCTATGGCATATTATCCAACGCCCGCATCATAGAGTCCAAGGAAGCGGCAACCCGGCTGTCTGACCTGCGTCTAGCGATCGATACAGGGTTGATTCAGGGAATCTCTGCTCATGTAATCAATGAGCTGATGGTACTCATTCAACCGGGCTTTCTGCAGATGTATTCAGGTAAGGATCTTACACCCGAACAGCGGGATGTAAGAAGAGCCAATCTTATTCGAGAAAGACTATCTTCAGTATTAGAAGAGGGGAAATAAGCAACATTCAGAAGAGGGAGGGTATATACCATGATGTTCGGACGATTTACGGAGAGGGCACAAAAAGTTTTAGCTTTAGCACAAGAGGAAGCAGTACGTTTAGGTCATAAAAACATTGGAACAGAGCATATCCTGTTAGGCTTAATTCGTGAGGGTGAAGGCATTGCGGCTAAGGCGCTGCAGGCTCTAGGATTAGGCTTGGATAAGATCCAAGGGGAAGTCGAGACGCTCATCGGCCGTGGGGGAGAACACCCAAGCAACATCAATTATACCCCTCGAGCCAAGAAAGTTATCGAGCTCTCCATGGATGAAGCAAGAAAGCTCGGACATACTTATGTGGGCACTGAACACATCCTGTTAGGTCTGATCCGTGAAGGAGAGGGAGTTGCAGCGAGAGTCTTGAACAATCTTGGAGTCAGCTTAAACAAGGCTAGACAACAGGTTCTTCAATTGCTCGGCAGCAATGAGGCATTATCTTCAAGTAATCAAGGAACAGGTAACGCAGCGGTTAATACGCCGACACTAGATAGCTTAGCCCGAGACCTTACAGCTCAAGCTCGTGATGGAGGATTGGATCCTGTTATTGGAAGAGAAAAGGAAATTGAGCGGGTCATTCAAGTATTGAGCCGTCGCACCAAGAATAACCCCGTCCTTATCGGAGAGCCAGGTGTAGGAAAAACGGCAATTGCCGAAGGATTAGCCCAAAAAATTGTCCACAACGAAATTCCGGAGACGCTTCGCAACAAGCGAGTGATGACGTTGGATATGGGAACCGTGGTTGCGGGAACCAAGTATCGAGGCGAGTTTGAAGACCGTCTAAAGAAGATTATGGACGAAATTCGCCAAGCAGGAAACATCATTCTCTTTATTGACGAGTTGCATACCCTTATTGGAGCGGGCGGTGCGGAAGGTGCCATTGATGCCTCCAATATTTTGAAGCCGTCTTTGGCTCGTGGAGAGCTGCAGTGTATTGGCGCGACTACGCTAGACGAATACCGTAAATACATCGAAAAGGATGCTGCACTCGAGCGTCGTTTCCAGCCGATCCAAGTGAATGAGCCAAGCGCAGATGAGGCGATCCTCATCCTAAAAGGCTTAAGAGATCGTTACGAAGCGCATCACCGAGTGAAAATCACGGATGAATCCATCGAAGCAGCCGTAAGATTGTCTGATCGCTATATCTCGGATCGTTTCCTTCCGGACAAAGCCATTGACCTGATTGACGAGGCAGCGTCTAAGGTTCGCTTACAATCCTTTACCGTTCCGCCAAACTTAAAGGAATTGGAGCAGCGCCTAGAAGAAGTGCGCAAAGAAAAAGATTCGGCTGTACAAAGCCAAGAGTTCGAAAAAGCAGCTTCTCTTCGCGATAAGGAGCAAAAGCTTCGTGAAGAGCTTGATCAAACCAAGGCACAGTGGCAAGAAAAGCAAGGACAGTCCGATTATGAGGTGACACCGGAAGATATCGCACAGGTGGTTGCAGGCTGGACTGGAATTCCGGTGATCAAGCTGAAGGAAGAGGAAACCGAGAGACTACTGAATATGGAGAAAATCCTTCATAAGCGTGTTATCGGGCAAGCGGATGCCGTTCAATCCATCTCTCGAGCCATTCGCCGCGCTCGCGCAGGACTCAAAGATCCTAAGCGTCCAATCGGATCGTTTATCTTCCTAGGGCCAACAGGGGTCGGTAAAACGGAGCTGGCCCGCGCATTAGCGGAAGTCATGTTCGGGGATGAGGATGCCATTATCCGTATTGATATGTCTGAATACATGGAGAAGCATTCTACGTCCCGCTTGGTTGGAGCTCCTCCGGGATATGTAGGCTTCGAAGAGGGTGGCCAGCTAACGGAAAAAGTAAGACGCAAGCCTTACTCTGTCGTCCTTCTTGACGAAATCGAAAAAGCTCACCCGGATGTTTTCAATATCCTGCTACAAGTGCTCGAAGATGGAAGACTAACAGACTCGAAGGGAAGAACGGTAGACTTCCGCAATACGGTCATTATTATGACCTCCAATGTCGGGGCGGAGACGATCAAGAAAGGCAAGAGCCTAGGCTTTACTCCGGCAAACAATGATCGTGAATATACGGATATGAAGGATCGCGTAATGGATGAGTTGAAGCGTACCTTCCGTCCGGAATTCTTAAACCGTATCGACGAGCTGATTGTGTTCCATTCTCTAGAGCAAGAGCATATCTCGGAGATTGCAACGCTCATGGCTGGACAGCTTCGCAAGCGACTCAAGGAGCAAGACATTGATTTCGTCTTATCCGATGATGCTAAGGCGTATCTGGCGAAGGAAGGTTTCGATCCTACCTTCGGAGCTCGACCTCTTCGTCGAGCGATTCAGCGTCATATCGAAGACCGTTTATCTGAGGAATTGCTCTTAGGAAATATCCAAAAAGGCGATACGGTGGTTATCGACTTTAAGGATGGCAAATTGACGGTGGATCGGGATGAAACAACGGTAGTAAGCTAATATTTGTCACATAGGTGACCCAAAAGGCTTCCGAGGCTTTTTGGGCCACCTTTTTGTTTGCCTCCCTACATTAGCGCTTCTGGTGGAAGGATTTTCAACACGTAATATCGAAAAGGTATAAGTTATACTGAAAGAAATAATGTTTTGGAGCGTATAGGAAATGGCTAAATATAAAACCAAGTTTGTTTGTCAGCAATGCGCTTACGAAACTCCCAAGTGGTTAGGGAAGTGCCCAGGGTGCGAGAGCTGGAACACGCTAGTAGAAGAAATAGAAGAACAAAAGAAGAATTCAACCCACCGGGCAGGATCTCTAAGAGATAATGCAGCTCTGTCTATTAAAGCGATTCGCAGTGAGCAAGAGCCCCGTCTGCATGCGGGTATGGCTGAGTTGAATCGCGTCTTGGGTGGCGGGATTGTTCCGGGCTCGTTAATTTTGGTGGGAGGAGACCCGGGGATCGGGAAATCCACAATACTTTTGCAAATGTCTCATTTTCTAGCCCAGGCTCAGCATAAAGTTCTATATATATCCGGTGAAGAGTCAACGAAACAAACGAAGCTTCGAGCTGAACGATTGGGAGCAGACAGTGACTTGCTTTTTGTACTTTCTGAAACCGACCTGGAACGAATTGAGCTTCAAATCGATGAAGTTGGGCCCAGAGTGGTGGTCATTGACTCTATCCAAACGATCTATCACCCGGGCATTACATCGGCTCCGGGTAGTGTGTCCCAAGTGCGGGAGTGTACTTCTCATCTGATGCGCCTCGCCAAATCAAAAGAGATTGCGATCGTCATTGTTGGGCATGTAACCAAGCAGGGGGATCTTGCAGGGCCTAGAATGCTAGAGCATATGGTGGATTCCGTGTTGTACTTTGAAGGTGAGAGACATAACACCTATCGTATTCTTCGCTCCGTCAAAAATCGGTTTGGTTCTACTCACGAGATCGGCATCTTTGAAATGGTGGAATCGGGTTTAAAAGAGGTCTCGAATCCTTCGGAGCT
>JBEQAI010000106.1:0-9847 GCA_041640415.1 Ammoniphilus sp.
AGGGCAGTCTTGGCATAGCGGGGTCATGAGTTGTTGGTTTTCTGCATCCCATAATATCATGTTAAACATCCTCTTCCATCGCATATCGTTATTTTAGTATCAACGAAAAAAGGAGTCGGGTCAACCGGCTCCTTTTTCCTGGCCTTACAAAAATCTGCGGTGTGTTTTCTTCCCATCATGACTAAATAAAACTTGCCGCTCTTCCACCTTGGACTCCAAATGGACCGTTTTACCCCATAAAGCGTACACGTAGGGTAAGGTTTTTTCTACGTACTTGATATCCAGCTCCATTCCCTCAAAATGATGGCGGAGATAAAGCTCCCCATTCTTGAGGTAATCTCCATTATCTACGGTCAAGTATGGAAATCCTCCATTCACACGCGAACTCACCAGCTGGTCGCGAACGACTTCCCAAGTTTTATCGGTAATCGTCCAGTCATTGCCCTGCTTAGCAAATACGTACATATCCAGTTCTTCCACTAATTCTTTAGTTAAATAATTTCGGAGGAAAGAAATATCCGAGTCCAGCTCTCTTACCTCAAACATTTTCTTTCGACCTTCCCCTTTTTTGCGGCCAAACTTCTTTTGTTCTTCCTCCGTTGGATTATCCCATTTTTGTTCAATGTACTCAAACATCTTCAATCCCAGGTAATAGGGATTGATGCTTGTCGAAGAAGGCTGGACCACCCCTGCATTGAGTTTTGCGAACTCTACGGTTTCGGACTCTGTCAGCTCCATTTCACGGATAATTCGTTGGTGCCAGTACGAGGCCCAGCCTTCGTTCATAATCTTAGTTTCAAGCTGAGGCCAAAAATAAAGCATTTCATTTCGCATAATCGTTAAGATATCACGCTGCCACTCTTTTAGATAATGTGCATATTCTTCAATGAAGAGAAGAATATCCTTCTCTGGCTCAGGCGGGAACCTCTCTTGGGCCGGCTCTGCTTCCTCTGCTGCTTTTCTCTTCGCTTTTTCTTCGGCATCCAATCCCCATAAATCATCGTACGGGTTGCGGTAATGCGTTTTGGGAGTGGACTGATCTTTTGCTACGTGCCGGCTCCATCTTAATTTGGAAGTATACAAGCTGGGGTCAATATGTTCCTGAATAGCTAACACCGCATCGATAAAATGCTCTACTTCTTCTTTGCCATGCAGGATCTCGTATTGACGGATTCGTTCTGCACTTGCGGACATGCTTTCTACCATGTCTCGGTTTGTGTTTGAAAAGCGGATGTTATTCTTGAAGAAGTCACAATGCCCTAGAACGTGAGCCACAATAAGTTTATTCTGGATGAGTGTATTGCCGTCAAGAAGAAACGCATAGCAGGGATTCGAATTGATAACCAACTCATATATCTTGCTTAAACCAAGATCATACTGAAGCTTCATCCTGTGAAAGGACTTGCCAAAGCTCCAATGAGAGAAACGCGTAGGCATTCCATAGGCACCGAAGGTGTATATGATATCCGCTGGACAAATCTCATAACGCATAGGATAGAAGTCTAATCCAAAACCTTTGGCGATTTCCGTGATTTCATCGATAGCTCGTTCAAGTTGCTTTTTCTCCTCTGGCGTCACTTTTTTCCACCTCACCTTATTAGACAAATCGCTAGAGTCCTCTTTCCTTACTATATGAGAATGAAAATGCCCTTTATGACAAGGAGGGATAAGTTCTGTGAGTTTATTCACAGCTAAATGGGCTCAGCGGTTCTACAATAGACTTGAGGGGAGGGAAAACAAGATGGAAACAAACGTAACTGATCGATTATCACTACTAGTCCAGCAGCATAAAGAGCTTCGAGAAATCTTCAAGAAGATCAATACGATAAGAGAAACGGCCCCGCATAGCAAAGTAAGAGAGCTTCTCCAGACCCTGTTAAATTCGGCAAGAGATCATATGAAAAAAGAAGAAGAAGTACTGGTTCCCCTGCTAGAAGGCATGTACCACCCCAGCGAACAAGAGATTCTGGGGTTTATCTTAAAAGAACACCATCAGATTCAGAACGATCTCACTTCAATCCTCGCTTCTGTACAAACGCAGGATTGGGACGATTGGGTTGAGCATCTCATTAATCAACAGCTAGAGCATATGTATAAGGAAGAGTATTTTCTCTTCCCCATGATTCAACAATTCTATAGCAATCTTCGAAGTAAGGTCATTTAAATAAAAGTACAAAGAACCCGAAAGGGCCTTTGTACTTTTGGCCTTTAGAATGTAGTTGCCGTCTGTTCTTGCTTCTTGAAAAAAGAGGTAAGAGCTTTATAGACTTCTCCTTTTTCTCTTATGACGCAAAATTTGAATTTAGGATCATTAATATGCTTGTAAGCGGACATCAAGGTAGAGTGACGATTATACTGATTCACTTCCCCATAACCAAACATATTGGATCGCTTCATAAGTTCACCTACGAGTTTCACGCAGCGCTCATTATCCGATGTAAGATTATCACCGTCTGAGAAGTGAAACGGATAGATATTATACTGAGACGGCGGATAGCGTGTATCGATAATTTCCAGCGCTTTTCGATAAGCGGACGAACAAATGGTACCCCCGCTCTCCCCCTTAGAGAAGAAGGCTTCTTCCGTCACTTCCTTAGCCTCCGTATGATGGGCAATAAATACAATCTCAACCTTCTCATACTTGGTTCGCAGAAAGCGTGTCATCCAGAAGAAAAAGCTCCTGGCAATATACTTCTCAAAGATCCCCATCGAACCGCTCGTATCCATCATGGCGATCACTAGGGCATTAGAACGCGGCTTTTTTACCTCATCCCATGTCTTAAAACGAAGATCATCGTTTGTAATCCCTTGGAGCTTAGCTTTTCCCGTAATCGCAGTTCGTTTGATTGCCTCTAAAATCGTTCGCTTCTTATCAATATTACCCATCAGGCCTTTTTTTCGAATATCGTTAAACTCAATATCCGTTACCGTAATATTTTGTTGGTCCTTTTGCTTCAGGTTCGGTAATTCCATTTCCGCAAACAGCATTTCCTCTAATTCTTCCACGGATATTTCCGCTTCGTAATAGTCTTGACCTGGTTGGTCACCGGCTCCTTGGCCTTTACCAGCGCCTTGGGCGGGTTCTCCATCGCGGGCGACAACGTCGCCCACTTTGGAGTTTCCCTTCCCTTGGCCAACCTGCTTATTTTTATTGTAATTATAACGGAAACGGTATTCATCAAGTGAACGAATTGGAATTTTCACAACATCCTTGCCATCTGACATGATGATGCTCTCCTCGCTCACCAAGTCGGGCAGATTCTGCTTAATGGCTTCCTTTACCTTCTCCTGATGTCTTACCTGATCCTGATAGCCTTTGCGGTGCAGGGACCAATCTTCTTGGGACACAATATACAAAGGCTCTTTCATTCGATTCCTCCTAGGGCGAATCAGTTTTCCTAGCGGTTAAGTAAGCTTCCTACATACCTTAGCAATTCGTTAGCGCAATGTGGGCAATAGCCATGTTCATCAATCAATCGCTTCGTAACCTCATTGACTTTCTTTAATTGGTTCTCATCTGGCGTCTTTGAAGAGGTCGTAATTTTCACGACATCCTTCAAGTCCGCGAACAGCTTTTTCTCGATCGCTTCTCTTAAGCGCTCATGATTATTGTATTCGAACCGCTTGCCCTTGCGTGCATAATGTGAGATACGAATGAGGATTTCTTCGCGGAATGCTTTCTTGGCATTTTCGGAGATCCCAATCTGTTCCTCAATGGATCTCATCAGCTTTTCATCAGCTTCCATTTCCTCGCCCGTTACCGGATCACGCATTTTGGTGCGGTTGCAATAGGACTCTACATTATCAAGGTAGTTATCCAATAAGGTCTTTGCCGACTCCTCATAGGAGTAAACAAATGCTTTTTGCACTTCTTTCTTAGCCAGCTCATCGTACTCCTTGCGGGCAACGGAAATAAAGTTGAGATAGCGGTCCCGCTCCTCCTTCGTGATCGAGGCATGCTGATCCAATCCTTCTTTAAGTGCACGTAAGATATCAAGAGCATTAATACATTCGGTGTCCCTTCTGATGAGGGCACTCGAAATCCGGTTAATGACGTATCTTGGGTCAATGCCGGACATCCCTTCATCGAGATGCTCATTTCTTAATTCTTCAATATCTCCCTCTTTGTAGCCCTCAACACTTTCCCCATCATAGAGCTTCATCTTCTTAAGCAGATCGGTTCCCGCTTTTTTCGAGTCCTTCAAGCGAGTCAGGATGGAGAAGACGGCAGCTGTTCGCAGGGCATGCGGTGCAATATGCACATGGCCAAGATCACTTTGGCTTATAAGCTTAGCGTAGATCTTATCTTCATCGGAAACGCGAAGATTATAAGGAATTCTCATGACGATGATACGGGACTGTAGGGCCTCATTCTTCTTGTTGCTGATGAAATTCTTGTATTCCGTCTCATTCGTATGGGCCACGATCAATTCATCCGCTGAAATTAGCGCGAATCGCCCTGCTTTGAAATTTCCTTCCTGCGTGAGCGAAAGTAGATTCCATAGGAACTTCTCATCGCACTTCAGCATTTCCTGGAATTCCATCAACCCGCGATTCGCCTTATTAAGCTCTCCATCAAAACGATACGCGCGAGGATCAGATTCCGAGCCATATTCCGCAATGGTAGAGAAATCAATGCTTCCTGTTAAATCTGCAATGTCTTGTGACTTGGGATCCGAAGGACTGAATGTCCCAATTCCGACGCGGTCTTTTTCCGATAAGACGATTCGCTCAATCATCACATCTTCAATGCGGCCGCCATATTCGGTTTCGATCATCATGCGGGTATAAGGGTTAAGCTCTCCTTCGATCTTGACCCCAAACTCCTCCTCAAATTCAGGACGAAGATCATGAGGGATAAGTAACAGTGGTTCTTGGTGCATCGGGCAGCCTTTTATGGCATATACCGCTCCGCGATCGGTTTTAGAATAACGCTCCAAGCCTTTTTTCAGCATGCTGACAATAGTGGATTTCCCGCCGCTGACAGGTCCCATCAGCATCAGCACCCTTTTTCTTACATCCAGACGCATCGCAGCAGAATGGAAATATTCCTCTACCAGCTTTTCAACAGAACGATCAAGCCCAAAGATTTCTTTAGTAAAAAACTTATATTCTTTTCTTCCACTTTCATCCTCTTCGATTCCAGCGTCCTTGATCATGTTATACACCCTAGAGTGCGCGGTTTGAGCTATCACAGGATTCTTTCTGACTAACTCCAAATACTCACCAAAAGTACCCTCCCAGGCCAATTTTCTTTCATTTTGTCGATACTCACTCAATCGTCTAATAATATCCATGGGAGCCTCCTCTCCTTTTATCAAAGATCAACCAAATTGTGGGATGATGGCTATGAGGACTAGGTTTTTAAGTTTTAACTAATATATATTCGCTTGTTTCCTGTGACATGCTTAAAACATCTGAATTCACATTCTTGCCATTCCCTTTCCCCAGTAATTTGGCTATAATAAAGAGTGGATTTTTATTATGACGTGGTACATAATTACCTCATCACCTTCTTAGGGCATAATAGCGAATGAAAGGGGGCGTCGCGACATGGGTACATTTTTACCTATCTTCGTACTAGGCTGTTTTATTTTCTTTATTCTTACAGCCGGTCATAATGAAGACAAGACTTGGAACCTATAATCCCAATGTATAAAAAAAACACCTTCCTTATGACACTTTGGAAGGTGTTTTTTGTTTTATTTAAAATGGGGGAAGCCAACCTGTCGAAAGGCCTCGTAAGTGACAATCGCTACCGTATTCGACAAGTTCAGCGATCGAACGCCTTCCTTCATCGGAATGCGAATCACTTGATCCGGTTGCGCTTCGGTAATCGAGCTTGGTATTCCTGTCGTTTCTTTCCCGAACATAAAGAAGTCCCCATCCTGGTACTGCTTATCCGTATAATAGCCCTTGCCCGTTGTTTCGATAAAAAACATTCTTTCAGGAGCCCTCTTGCTCACGAAGTCCTCGTAGGAATCATAGTGAAATATAGGAACCTCATGCCAGTAATCCAAGCCGGCACGCTTCAACTGCTTATCATCAACAGAGAATCCCAGCGGGTGAATCAAGTGAAGATGGGCTCCTGTAACCGAGCAGGTCCTTACAATATTCCCTGTATTAGCGGGAATCTCTGGCTCATAAAGAACAATGTGGAAAGGCAAACGTCTCACCTCTTTTTAAACTGATATATAAGTATAAATGAAAAGAACCGGGATTGGCAAACCCCGGTTGCTAGTCTTTCATGTGAATAAATTTATATTGCGTCTTGTTCGTCCAAGCATAAGAATCCTGGTAATCCCAATAACGATGGCGACTATTGGTCGTATGAGCATTCACAAGCGGCATGCCGTTAGGATCTTTAGCGACTACAATCGTGTTATGCTGATAATTCCCATTTCCATCCCAATCGTAACAGATCACATCGCCAATCATAAGCTCATCCGCTGTACTCTTGCTTTCTGCCTTCGGTGGCAAGTTGGTATTCTCACCAAGAAGGTAATTCATCAAGCTATGGGCCACAGACCAGCTAAAGCTCCAATTGGACTTTCCATTCACCCACCAGCCCTTGTTTCGCTGTCCTGTATGTTCCATGGGAATGCCTCCTTCATGGAGACATTGGGATACAAAATTCGTACAGTCCACTTCAAACTTAGGATAACCAGGATTATATCGATTCCACCACAGCTCAGCATAGCGCTTGACCTTCACTCGGTTGTACGCCCTTGTCTGGCCCTGCTGAGTCGACTCTCCAGCCAATGGTTCTTCGTCATCTGTCATTGAGTCCGGCAGCCGGCCAGTCTGAAATTGCTCCTTGCCCACAACGGTATCTGATGCAATATACCAGTCGCCGCTCTGCTCACGCAAGGTTATTTGGTGGTAAAACTCATCTTCTTGTTCCATGTAGTGATGATCAATATGATAGAGCTTCCACATATAATTGTGTAAAAGAAGCTCTATCTGTCTCTTATCTTCAGATAGGATCTTAATATTCTTTATAATGGTTTTGCATTTAATCGGCTTGGCATTGCGATAGCGTGAATGATCTCTTGAACGCTGAATTCTTTCCATTTCCTTTTTTCCGTCTGCGCTTCCCCTATGGAAGGACTCCAAGTCTTGGATATCGCCCTCTACCTCAAGTTGATTCAAGACGGTAAAATACCCTTTGAGTGTATTCATCCAGCTCTTTGCCATCTATGTTGCGCTCCTTACTTTTGCTTATTCTATAAGACAGCATATGTAAGAAGCTCAGATGTTTTCCTGTTTTATTGAACTTTTCGCGCGGAAGGGCGAGCCAACGAAGATTCTAGCTGAAGCAGGTACTCCTTAATTGAAAGTCCGCCGCCATATCCTACAAGCGCTCCATTAGAACCAATGACTCGGTGACACGGGATCACAATAGACAAAGGATTACGGTTATTTGCCCCTCCAACAGCCCTGACTGCCTTGGGAGCCTTGAGTCCTAACGCGATATCTTTATAAGTACGGAGTTCCCCATAGGGAATCAAGCGAAGCTGTTCCCAAACCATCTTCTGAAAGGGAGTCCCGTATATATCAAGCGACAGGGTGAACACCGTTCTTTCCCCTTGAAAATACTCCTTGAATTGCTGTACGGCATCCTCCAAGTGGGGCGTGATCCCCTCTACGACATGATCGCACAGAAGCCAAGTTCTGCCCCAACGCTTCAGTGACATGACAGATGCTTCACTTGAATCAAATGAGATCCAGCAAACCCCCTTATGAGTGGCAGCAAGCATGATTTCCCCGAAGGGGCTGTTCATTGCGATATAATGGATTGAATGTTGCCGAGACATCTCATCCCTCCCGTGTTCAGTGAAAATCCTCTTCCATTTTACTTGGATTTCGCTTTTCTGGCTAATCGGATTTTCCGTTACCAGGAAGCATACAGAGTGCTTTTTCGATCTCTTTTTGCACTTCCTGATCTTTTTCGGTGCTTTTTGCCGAATGAAGGGCTCTCTCGGCTTCTTCGGTTCCGATTTTTCCTAATGCCCACGCTGCCGTTCCCCGTATAACCGATCTTTCATCCCGTTTTAGCAGGTCAATCAGATTGGGTACGGCTGAACGGTCTTTAAAGTGGGCTAAAGCAAGAATGGCATTCCGTTGGATCGGCTTTTTTCCCCTCCAGGCAGCGGATGTCATGCCAAACTTTTTTTGGAATTCCTTTTTCCCGATCGTAAGTAACGGCTTCAGCAGCGGTTTGGCCAGTTCATGGTCAGGCAAGCAGTCTGCCTGATGCGTAAAGTTGACTTTGCGGTTTTTTGGGCAAACTTGCTGACAGGTGTCACAGCCGTAAATCCGATTCCCGATCTTTTCTCGATACTCATCTGGAATAAAGTCTTTTACCTGAGTCAGGAAGGCAACGCACTTTTGGGAGTTAAGCTGCCACGGTTGTTCAAATGCTCCTGTTGGACAATGGTCAAGACATAGGGTACAATCGCCGCAGCCCTCCTCAATCGGAACATCAGGAGGAAAAGGCAAATCCGTAATGAGCTCTCCTAAGTAAACCCAAGAACCAAATTCAGGCGTAATTAGATTGGTATTCTTCCCCACCCAGCCTAAGCCTGCTCTTTCCGCTACCGCTCGGTCCGAGAGCACTCCCGTATCCACCATGGATTCAGAGCGGACTCCAGGAACTTGCTCTTCCAGGTAGACCTCTAGAAGCTTCAGCTTTTCTCTGAGAACATGATGATAGTCCTTTCCCCATGCCGCCCTTGAAACCATGCCTCGGTATTCACCTGGCTTCGACTTCGGAGGGTCTTGCATTTTTGCAGGATAGGCAATCGCGATCGCGATAATCGATTTAGCTTCTTGAATCGTCAGCTCGGGATGGGCCCGCTTTTCAATATCTTTTTCCTCAAACCCTGATTCAAAGCCTAATTCACGATGCTGATATAACCGATCTTTCAGCTCCAGAAAAGGGTCAGCGGAAGCAAAGCCGATCTTATCTACGCCAATAGAATGGGCGTAGTCAATCAGCTTGTGCTTGAGTTCGTTAATGTCCATCATAGAGTTCACCTATCTTGGCACGGCTGCTACAGCCAATTCGTCGCAACGGTTGTTGAACTCATTATCGGCATGACCTTTTACTTTTATGTACTCGACTTGGTGGATCTTCATCAGCTCAAGCAGCTCTTTCCATTGATCTTGGTTTTCCACAGGCTGCTTTTTGCTGTTTTTCCATCCGTTTTTCATCCAGCCTTTATACCACCCCTGCTGAAAGCAATTGACGAGATACGCGCTGTCGCTATGAAGCTTCACGTTGCATGGTTCTTTTAAAGCCTTGAGGGCTTCAATCGCAGCCTGAAGCTCCATCCGATTATTGGTGGTCACTTTTTCCCCGCCTGATATTTCCTTTTTATGGTTTCCGGACATAAGGATCGCTCCCCATCCACCCGGCCCCGGATTTCCTGAGCAAGCTCCATCCGTATAGATCACAACATCCTTCATTTTTGTCCTCCAATTCCTTTGGCTCGCCAATTATTATATCAGATTCCACCCTTCAACACCTACTTGCTTCCATAAAACGGCATCCAGTAAAATGACTCTAATGTCCAAAGGGGGAAAACAAGTTGACCATTCAAGTTTCGATCGATCATGACCTATTGCAATGCCTGGCAGGGTTTCGTTTAGGCTTTATTGAGTACGAGGATATTGTCGTTTCAGAATTGCCAAAAGTGGCAAAAGGGAGAATGAATCTCTTTACAGCCTCCCTGCGCTTAGATTACGCAGAAGCAGGGTTGGCAGCCATCGAGGGAATTAAATCTTGGAGACAAACCTTTAAGCAGCTCGGGATTGACCCTTCTAAATATCGACCCTCCTCTGA
>JBEQAI010000107.1:0-9821 GCA_041640415.1 Ammoniphilus sp.
GATACAGGGATTCCTCCTTCCCAGCGGTTGAGGAACGTATTCGAAGCCGTTAAGCACTCATATTCTAAAGCACAGTTGGAAAGATGCTTAAAAATTCGATTATCCGGAAATTGACCGAGTACGTCGACTACCTTCGTTTTTACCTCTTCATAGGAACAATGAGCTGGGTTCCACTTGTAGTGCTCATCACTTTGGCGGGCGGCCACATAAAACCCGTCATCCTTCCATACCACAGCGGTGTAGCCAAACAAAGGGAATTTATAGTCTTTGTCCGTTTTCATATAGCCCGGCAGCAGCAAGCGGGTAAACCCTTGAGGCAAGAGCGCCCCCACCGCACTAGAATCCTCGAGTGCCTGCATTTCTCCCGTTTCTGGATCCATCCCTATCGGTCTGGTGTTTGGAAGACTCACCAGCGTGGCTCCCTCCGGAAGCGGGATTAACTCTTCCTCCAGTATTTCCATCAAGCTATCCCCACTGCGTGCGATAGCCAGGTATTCAGGATGATCAAATACTTGTCCGTTTTTATCTGCATATACAAGATTCATTGCGTAGTACTCCTTTTACGTGAGGCAGCAGGGAATCCTGCTCCCTCCATTAAGCTGTTGTTGATGCTGTCCTAGAGGAACGCGTAGATGGCTGGAAGTTTTCGAGCGCTTCTAAGAACTCTTGATTCGTCTTCGTTTCGCCTATTTTCCTCAAGAACATATCGGTAAACTCAGGATGCTCGGACATGGTTTTGCGCATGCCCCAGATTTTCTCCAGCTCAAACTTGGACAAGAGCAATTCTTCGCGACGTGTACCTGAACGGCGAATATCCATAGCAGGGTAGATTCGACGCTCCGCTAGTTTGCGATCCAGGTGCAGCTCCATATTCCCTGTACCTTTAAATTCTTCGTAAATGACGTCATCCATTCTGGAGCCCGTCTCCACTAATGCTGTGGCCAAGATCGTCAAGCTTCCGCCTTCTTCAATGTTTCGAGCTGAGCCAAAGAAACGCTTGGGACGATGGAAGGCAGCAGGATCAATCCCTCCAGACAAGGTACGTCCGCTTGGCGGAATGACCAAATTGTACGCACGAGCTAAACGAGTGATACTGTCCATCAGGATCACCACATCTTTTTTATGCTCAACCAGTCTCTGGGCACGCTCAAGAACCAACTCTGCTACTTTAATATGATTTTCCGGTAGCTCATCGAAGGTGGACGCTACCACTTCTGCCTTCACTGATCTCTGCATATCGGTTACCTCTTCCGGACGTTCGTCGATCAATAAAACAAACAATTCGATATCCGGGTGGTTTTCCGCGATGCTATTGGCGATTTCTTTTAATAGAACCGTCTTCCCTGCCTTCGGAGGCGCTACGATTAGTCCGCGCTGCCCTAGTCCAACAGGGGCTAAAAGATCGATAACTCTTGAAGATAAACGATCAGGTGAGGTTTCTAAAACTAGCTTCTTTTGGGGATAGAGAGGTGTTAGAGCAGGGAAATGAAGTCTTTCGGATGCGATTTCCGGGTCTTCACCATTGACAGCCTCTACATGCAACAAGCCGAAGTAGCGCTCATTTTCTTTGGGTGGTCTTACTTTTCCTGAAACCTTGTCCCCGGTACGAAGATCAAAACGGCGGATTTGGGATGCGGAGATATAGATATCCTCTGCGCTAGGCAAGTAGTTAATCGGGCGAAGGAACCCGTAACCGTCTGCTAAGATTTCCAGTACCCCTTCCATAAACATAAAGCCGCTTTTTTCAGCTTGGGCACGTAAGATGGCAAAGATCAATTCTTTCTTTTTCATATTCCCGTAATAAGGGATCTGAAATTGCTTCGCTAGCTTATACAGGTCCGTTAACTTTTTCTCTTCTAATTCTGCTAAATGCATGTCCATACGCTAGATATGACACCAACTTTCCATAACAAGTCTTTTTTAAAGGGGATATGCTTAAAAAGTGCATAAACTATTTAACCATTATCCCCAAATCTTTACCAAAATATTACAACCCTAGACATCTTTCATCACTAAGTTTGGCTTTAACTCTAAACGATGCTGTCCTTCAACAAAACGGATGGTTCCTGTTTTGGCTCTCATAACTACGGAATGTGTAGTAGCCCGGTTCCCTTGGAAACGAACACCGCGCAAGAACTCTCCATCGGTCACGCCTGTAGCCGCGAAGATTGCGTCGTCGCCCTTAACCAGATCATCCATTCGCAACACTTGATTAGGATCTAGCAGACCCATCTTAATGCAGCGTTCCACTTCTTCGTCATTCTGAGGAAGCAAACGACCTTGGATCTCTCCTCCGAGGCACTTGAGGGCTACGGCAGAGATCACGCCTTCTGGCGCTCCGCCTGAACCAAACAAAATATCCACACCCGTATCAGCAAAAGCCGTACTAATAGCGGCTGAAACGTCACCATCCGTAATTAATTTAATGCGTACGCCAGCTTCTCTGATTTCGTGAATCGTTTTTTCATGGCGAGGGCGATCCAAAAGAATAGCGGTTAGTTCTCGTAGATCTTTTCCTTTACATTTAGCTACTGCTTCTAAATTTTCTCGCACACTGCGATTAATATCAATAGCTCCAACACACTCTGGCCCTACGGCAATTTTATCCATATACATATCTGGTGCATGCAACAGGTTGCCACGGTCTGCAACCGCGAGTACACTCATGGCATTCCATTGCCCTTTAGCGACGATACTCGTCCCCTCTAAAGGATCTACAGCGACGTCAACAGATGGACCCAAGCCAAGACCGAGCTTTTCCCCAATATAAAGCATAGGAGCCTCGTCCATTTCGCCTTCACCAATTACGACCGTTCCTACCATCGGAACACTGTTAAACTCGGCGCGCATCGCCGTTGTGGCGGCATCATCCGCTTCATCCTTTTTCCCAAAACCCATCCAACGGGCAGAAGCCAAAGCAGCTGCTTCTGTGACCCGTACCAATTCCAATGTTAAACTTCGCTCCACTCTCCATCATTCCTTCCTAGGCTTCGTTCCATATTACTATCCAGTTCAATATGATAGCACTTTTCTAGTTAGTATGTCATTATTAATCCGTATCAGCCGTCTGTACGCGCCAGATGTCTGCGCCTAAGCTTCTTAATTTATCTTCTAAAATATCATACCCGCGATCAATATGCTCAACTCCCAAGATCTCGGTCACACCTTCGGCCGTCAGCGCCGCCACGACCAAAGCGGCACCAGCTCGGAGGTCTGCCGCTTTTACCGTGGAGCCTTGGAGAGCGTCTACTCCTTTAATAATGGCAGATCGACCCTCCACTTTAATTTGCGCTCCCATCCTAACCAATTCATCGACATGTCGAAATCGAGCCGTATAAATGTTGTCGGTGACTACACTTGTCCCTTTGGCTAACGTGAGCAAAGCCGTCATAGGCTGCTGAAGGTCAGTAGCAAATCCGGGGTACGGTCCTGTCTTCACATCAATCGAGCGGTAGATCCTTTCTCCGACGACCCGAATCGATTCATCTTCTTCTATTACCCGTACCCCCATTTCCTCGAGCTTGGCTGAGATTCCTTCCAGATGACGCGGTATCACCTGATCAATAATAACATCCCCCCGCGTTGCAGCAGTTGCGATCATATACGTCCCGGCTTCTATGCGGTCAGGAATAATGGAATGACGACAACCTAGTAATTGCGGCTTCCCCGTTATGCGAATTACATCCGTACCGGCGCCTTTAATGGAGGCTCCCATTGAGGAAAGCAAAGTGGCTACATCGATAATTTCCGGTTCTTTTGCCGCATTTTCGATAATCGTTGTGCCATTCGCTCGGCTAGCCGCCAGCATGATATTAATGGTGGCTCCCACGCTGATCACGTCAAGATACACTTTATTCCCTGTTAATTCTTCCGCTATTAAGGATAGAGCTCCATCCCTCCACTCCACCTTCGTTCCAAGTGCCTCAAACCCTTTGATATGCTGATCAATGGGACGAGGACCGAGATTGCAACCCCCTGGAAGTCCGATCAATGCTTGCCCAAAGCGTCCAAGCAAAGCCCCCATTAAGTAGTAAGATGCTCTAAGTTTCTTTACCTTCCCATTAGGAAGCGGCTTCGGCTGAATATGGGTAGGATCTACATAAAGAGAATGTCCATCGAGTTCAACCTGAGCCCCTAGCTCTCTTAAAATTTCGATATAAATCTGAACGTCGTTTATTTTCGGAACATTATCAATGATCGTAGGGGATTCAGCCAGGATGGTCGCAGGAATTAGCGCTACTGCGCTATTCTTCGCTCCACTGATTGTAACCTTCCCCTTTAGCGGTGAACCGCCCCTAATGCAAAGTTTCTCCATAAGTGCCTCCCAAGCGAATCTTCTCTGTTGTATTGTGATATGGATGTGTGTTTATAGGATGGAGTGGAAAAAGCACCTTTTTGAAGGTGCTTTTTCCGATTATTTTTTCTGGGCACTCTCCCAGTCAGCAAGAAACTTCTCGATTCCAGAATCGGTCAAAGGATGCTTGGTTAACTGTTCAAATACCTTGTAAGGGATTGTACCGATATGGGCCCCTAATTTAGCTGCTTCGGTTACATGAATCGGATGACGGATACTCGCTGCAATGATCTCCGTATCTATGCCGTGAGCATTGAAGATATCCACGATATCAGAGATGAGGAGAAGTCCATCTTGACCAATGTCATCTAATCTGCCTAAGAATGGGGAAACATACGTAGCCCCTGCTCTGGCGGCAAGTAATGCTTGGTTTGCAGAGAACACAAGCGTAACATTGGTTTTGATTCCTTTGCTTGAGAAATGCTTCGTTGCCTTCAAGCCTTCGGAAGTCATCGGAAGCTTGATGACAATATTCTTGGATAAAGTGGCCAACTTCTCGCCTTCCTCGATCATCCCTTCTGCTTCCGTACTAATCACTTCTGCACTGATGGGACCATCCACAATTTCAATGATTTCCTTCAGCGTTTCTACGAAGTCTCTTCCTTCCTTGGCAATGAGCGATGGGTTCGTGGTAACCCCAGCTAGAACTCCCCAAGTATTGATTTCTCGAATTTCATTTACATTGGCTGTATCGATGAAAAATTTCATAGCGGGCCTCCTGTTTGCTCCTACGCTTGATTGCTGCTTCCAAATTCACGCATCTTTGCTTTCACGGTTTCCTTAATGGTTTCGCGAGCTGGACCCAAATATTTGCGTGGGTCATACTCATTCGGCTTCTCAGCCAGAACCTTGCGAACCGTTGCGGCAGATGCCATTTGATTTTCTGTATTCACGTTGATCTTAGCCGTACCAAGCGAGATCGCACGTTGAATATCCTTTGTTGGGATTCCGGTCCCCCCATGAAGAACAAGAGGTACTCCCGTTAGCTTCTGGATCTCTTCCATGCGGTCAAACCCAAGATTCGGTTCTCCCTTATATGGTCCATGTACAGATCCAAGAGCAGGAGCAAAGCAATCTACTCCTGTTTCTCTCACCAATTGATCACATTCAGCTGGAACAGCATAAGCCGCTTCAGCATCGCTTACGATCAAATCGTCTTCTTGCCCTCCGATTCGTCCGAGCTCCGCTTCAACGGAGATTCCCAATGCATGGGCAACATCAACCACTTTCTTCGTCAGGGCGATGTTTTCTTCTAGCGGGTGATGAGAACCGTCAATCATGACCGATGTAAATCCTGCATAGATCGCTTCCACACATTTTTCAAAAGAAGATCCGTGGTCAAGGTGAATCGCAACAGGAACCGTAACTTGATATTCCTCCATTAGGGCTTTAACCATGGCTACCACGGTCTTGAAGCCGCCCATGTAACGAGCAGCACCCTCGCTGACGCCTAGAATGACAGGGGAATTCTCTTCCTTAGCAGCTTGTAGGATCGCTTGAGTGAACTCAAGGTTATTTAAGTTAAACTGCCCGACAGCGTATTTCCCTTCTACCGCTTTGATCAGCATTTCTCTCATGGAAACTAAAGGCATGGTGGATCCTCCTATATGTTCTTTCTTTAGACGGCTAGCTGACTTCTAACCGCCAATCGCAATTCGTCAATATCAAATGGCTTGGTGAAGTGAGTGATCGCCCCTAATTCAGTGGCTTCCTTGATCATATCAAGCTCACCATAAGCGGTCATCATAATGACCTTAATTTCTTTGTCAATCTTCTTGATTTCCTTTAAGATCTCAAGCCCATCCATTCCAGGAATCTTCATATCCAGAATCACGAGATCAGGCGATTGCTTCGTAACAATTTCTAATGCTTCTTTCCCATTCGCAGCCTGGAAGGTCTCGTAGCCTTCCTTGCCAAATACTTCGTAAAGAAGTACTCGGATTCCATATTGATCATCAACAATAAGCACCTTGTTCTGCGACATGTTGCTACCCCCTCTATAACGTGAATTGGAAGCTATCCATCAATTCTTGGAAAGTTCCACGAATTTCATAACTCTTCCAAATACATTCGTCGCTGAGGAGAAAAATTCCTGCTTATGGAATTGGAATTTATAGCTTTATTGCTTTAGTTGCATAGAGGCTTGTACGAACTTACGGAACAGCGGCTGTGGACGGTTCGGACGAGACGTGAATTCCGGATGGAACTGAGTTGCAACATACCATGGATGATCCACAACCTCGATACATTCCACCAAACGTCCATCTGGAGATGTTCCGCTGAATCTAAATCCAGCCTTCTTCATTTCCTCACGGTATTCATTGTTAAATTCGTAACGATGACGATGACGCTCATAAATCAGGGTACTTTCATATGCATGGTATACCAAGCTGTCTTCCTCAACCTTGCAAGGAGAAAGTCCAAGTCTCATGGTTCCACCCAAATTTTCAATGTCCTTTTGCTCAGGAAGCAAGTCAATGACCGGATACTTCGTTTGCGGATTAATCTCTGAGCTATTCGCTCCTTCATATCCCAACACATGGCGAGCAAATTCAATACAAGCGATTTGCATCCCTAAGCATATACCCAAGAAAGGAACCTTGTTTTCCCTTGCGAAACGGGAAGCCACAATCTTTCCTTCCACACCTCGGTCACCGAACCCACCAGGCACCAAAATTCCGTCCACATCTCCTAGCATGTCCCGAACATTCCCATCCGTTACCTCTTCCGCATCCACCCACTTAATATCAATATCTGTTCCATTATCATAGCCAGCATGATATAGGGCTTCTGCCACGCTCAAGTAGGCGTCGTGGAGAGAAACATATTTCCCAACGATGGCAATCCGGGTCGTTTCTTTTAGATTCTTGATTTTTTGAACTAGCTGCTCCCACTCCGTCATATCGGCTTCGCCAGCATGTAGTCCCAGGTGCTTGATCACATAATCATCTAGTCCTTGTTCTTTAAGCATGAGAGGAACTTCGTACAAGGTCTCCGCGTCACTCGCTTCAATAACCGCTTTAGGGTCGATATCACAGAATAAGGCCAGCTTGTCCTTCATGTCTTGAGAAAGCGGATGCTCAGTGCGGCATACCACGACGTTTGGCTGAATCCCTAAGCTTCGCAGCTCTTTTACGCTGTGTTGTGTCGGCTTGGTCTTCAATTCACCTGCGGCAGACAAATAAGGAATCAAGCTGCAGTGAATATACATCACATTTTCACGGCCGATATCACTCTTGATCTGACGGATGGCTTCTAGGAACGGCAAGCTCTCAATATCCCCCACCGTACCGCCAATTTCCGTTAACACAACGTCCACATCGCCTGTACGTCCGGCACGGAATACTCGTTCTTTAATTTCATTCGTAATGTGTGGAATAACTTGGACGGTACCGCCTAGATAATCCCCGCGTCTTTCTTTATTAATGACGGAGGAATAAATCTTTCCTGTCGTAACATTGCTGTTAGAATTTAAGTTGACATCAATAAAACGCTCATAATGGCCCAAGTCCAGATCGGTTTCTGCTCCATCATCGGTTACAAAAACCTCTCCATGCTGATATGGGCTCATGGTTCCTGGATCCACGTTAATATATGGATCAAGCTTCTGCATCGTGACGCGAAGCCCTCGATTCTTAAGCAAGCGGCCTAAAGATGCCGCCGTAATACCCTTACCTAGGGAAGAAACGACTCCTCCCGTGACGAAAATATACTTTGCCATAGCTACCCCTCTTTTCTGCCTAATCCAGTTTGTCATTAGTTTCTATCTTTTGCACTTCGAACAAAAAAAAAACAAAAGCTGATCCCCTTCCTCCAATCAGGTGGGGGCACTTTTGTTTTTGGCATCTGTACCTAGCTTTAATTAGCCCATCGAGAATTCTACAAAAGGAAGCAACTTCTTGTCAAGACAAAATTTACAGTTCTTCCTCTTCTTCCTCTAGCTCTTCTTCAGCCTCATCTTCGTCTGCGAATTCTTCGCCTACTTCTTCTTCGAATTCAGTATCTTCTTCATCAAACTCAAGCTCTTCCTCATCCTCTTCTACTTCTTCATCTTCGTCTACGCTATCGTAATCTTCTACATCTGTGAAATCTTCATCGACGATCTCTTCTTCATCCCCATAGCCGTAATCATCATCATCGTCATCAATACCCTTCGCACGGGCCAGAGCTTCGATCGACTCTTCAATGGCTTCGGTTGTATACCATTTCTTCAATCCCCACTGTCCGGGGCTGATACAAATAAAACGGCCGTCCAAATTCATCTCCGTATACACCTGTGGAAGCAACTCCATGAGTTCTTCATCTGTCAATCCCTTCAGATTGGCTGCTTCCCTGAAAATATCCTTATAGCTCATCTGCTTGGCAGAATTATCCAGAACTTCGTATGAAATATCAACAAGGGCAACTTCTTGCCATTTTTCTTGCTCTGCTTTGTTTGCCATGGTCCGTACTTCCCTTCTAGAATAAATTCTATTCATCTAGTATTCCTATTTTTATATAAAATAGTACCAGTGTCAAACATTTCCTCACAAGTTTTTATCTTTTATCTATGGTAAAATAAAACCATCTATACTAATGATCATACAAAGGAGCAGCCTATGACGTACAGCATTTATTCTTCTATAGGCTCTACATTTGGAAAGCTACTAAAGGCCAAGCCCAAACCTATTATCGTCACCAAGACCTTATCTCAGCGCAATATCCCCTTTCTCCAGGGTTTCAAGCCAGGCTCCACTTCACTACGGGCTCTTGAGGAAGGTATCATTGACGAGATCGCTGAAGATGTTTTTGAAACTATTTTCACCTTAAGCCTAGAGCATCGTGGATTGCATTATGTAGTAACGGTTGGTGAAGCCAGAGACTGCTGGATTCTTAAGGACATCCGTCCAGTGAGCAGGCCTTCTTCAGCCGCCCCAACCTCGTCTTCAAAGAAGAAGAGAAAGCCGATTCTGACCTTATCCTTTTTTGTTCTCATTCTTATTTCTGTAGGAGGCTATATCCTTGAATTTGGACTGAACAAGAGCTCAGAGCCTAGCTCCAGCCTCTCCGTGTTTGAAGCTTATACTGCCGAAGAGCAGAAACAAGCCCCTGCGGTTGATTCTTCTGCTGAGGCTGAACCAACGGAAGTGCAGGACAAGCTAGCCTCTAAGTGGGAAGAAGAAAAGGTAGAGCTAGAATCGAAAATTGCTTCACTCCTAGAAGAGAACGAAGAGCTTAAACGTCAGCTAGCTACTTTAACGCCCTTTGTCATCGAACCCGGAATGGATCCCCTCCAAATCTCACAAGCCGCCCAACAAGCGGGTCTGGTCAGTAATGCCCAAGAATTCAACGAAGCCATCATCCGCTTAGGTGCCAAGGAGCATTTAAGTCCGGGAACCTACCTGGTGGTACCAGGTTCCACTTATGAAGTCTTGATTGAAAAGTTCACCAAGGGTGTAGTCAAGAAGTGAGAGCCCACCCACCCTTA
>JBEQAI010000108.1:0-9784 GCA_041640415.1 Ammoniphilus sp.
CTATGTCACTGACATTAAGTCATTGACATAGTGTCGGTATCGGAGTATTATAAGTTTAGAAAGAAGAATATCAGTTTGAAAGGAATGATACTATGAGTGCTTATGCTTTTGAATCTTCATTAGAATATGCCCGAAAACTAGATGAACAGGATGAATTATCTTCTTTCCGAAAAGAATTTTATCTAAAAGCGGGAAGTATTTATTTGGATGGGAACTCACTCGGACTGCTTTCCAGAAGGGCGGAGCAATCGCTGCTAGATGTTTTAGATTCCTGGAAGAAATTTGGAATTGATGGATGGATGGAAGGCAACTATCCGTGGTTTTATTTGTCAGAACGATTAGGGAGAATGTTGTCTCCTTTAATCGGCGCTTTGCCTGAAGAGGTGATTGTAACCGGTTCCACTACTGTTAACCTTCACCAGGTCGTTGCCACTTTTTATCAACCCGAAGGCCGTAAGACAAAAATTTTAGCAGATGAATTGAATTTTCCTTCCGATATTTATGTCTTGCAAAGTCAAATTAAACTCAAAGGTTATGATCCGGATGAGCATCTGGTTCAGGTGAAAAGCCGTGACGGCCAGACCATCGAGGAGGAGGATATTATCTCTGCTATGACAGATGAAATTGCTTTGGTCGTTCTTCCGAGTGTCTTATACCGAAGCGGACAAATATTGGATATGAAACGATTGACGGAGGAGGCTCACAAGCGCAATATTCTTATCGGTTTTGATTGTTGCCATTCCATCGGTTCCATTCCGCATGCCATGGATGATTGGGAAGTTGATTTTGCTGTTTGGTGCAATTATAAGCATTTGAATGCAGGACCAGGTGGTGTAGCAGGTCTATATATCAATAAGAAGCACTTTGATCGTGTGCCGGGTCTTACCGGTTGGTTCAGTTCCCGCAAGGATAAACAATTTGACATGGAACACGAACTGACACCAGCAGAGGATGCCAGTGCTTTTCAACTGGGTACACCGCATCTGTTAAGTGTGGCCCCTTTAATTGGATCTTTGGAAATCTTCGCAGAGGCAGGCATCGACCGGATACGTCAAAAGTCCCTGAGACTGACAAGCTTTATGCTGTTTCTTATCTCGCATGAATTGAAAGAGTTCGGCTTTACTCTAGGAAATCCGCTGGAGGACAATCGCCGTGGAGGTCATGTTTATTTAGTGCATGGCGAAGCAGCAAGAATTTGCAAAGCATTAAAGGAAAACGGGGTGACACCGGACTTCCGTGCGCCGAACGGCATACGACTTGCTCCTGTAGCTCTTTATAATACGTTCGAAGAGGTTTGGCAAGTGGTGAAAATCATTCGAAAGATCATGGAAGAAGGCCAATACAAAAAATTTGAAAATAGGAGAGATGTTGTAGCTTAATTCATTTATCTTAGGGGGATCATTATGGCGGGAAATGAAAATCAATTCCAGAAGATTATGGATCGTGAAAAAGGGCTTCAGCGTGGTTTAACGTCAGCGCAGCTAGCCATGATTGCCATTGGTGGAGCGATTGGAACCGGTCTGTTTTTGGGAAGTGGCTTCGCGATCGGTTTAGCCGGTCCCAGTGTCATTATTAGCTATGCTATTGGCGCACTTATTGCTTTGCTTTTAATGGGCTGCCTCGCTGAAATGACAGTCGCGCATCCAACATCAGGTTCATTCGGAGCTTTTGCTGAATACTACATTAATCCTTTGTCAGGTTTTGTTGTGCGATATTCGTACTGGGCATGCATTGTCGCTGCTGTTGGGGTTGAAATATCAGCTGTAGCAGTCTATATGAAGTACTGGTTTCCTGCGGCACCCGGCTGGATATGGATTGTTTTGTTTTCAGCACTGCTTATTTATGTAAACGCCACCAGTGTTAACTTTTTTGGTTCTTTAGAATACTGGTTTTCTATGGTTAAAATTATTGCCATTGTAATGTTTATTTTACTAGGTGCTTACGTTGTCTTTGGAACCAATACCAACCCTGAAATTGGCTTTCATAATTATACGGATCTCGGAGGGTTTCTTCCAAACGGTTGGTGGGGCATGTGGGTTGCGGTAATTGTGGCTATATTTAGCTATTTAAGCATTGAAATGATTGCAGTCACTGCCGGAGAAGCACAAGACCCGGAGAAAGCCATACCTAAGGCACTTCGTTCAACGGTTTTTCGCCTGATTGTATTTTATCTTTTAACCATTTCTTTGATGCTGGCCATTGTACCTTGGAAAGGAGCAGGAGTGGATAAAAGTCCTTTTGTCAAAGTGATGGAGCTGCTTTCGATTCCAGGAGCCGGCGGTATCATGAATTTTGTTGTGTTAATTGCTGCCCTTTCTGCTATGAACAGTCAATTGTATATTACAACCCGCATGATGTTTTCCCTTTCTAGAGGAGGGTATGCACCAGCGCGATTGGGAAAATTAAGCAAGAACGGAGTACCGATCTCAGCCTTATATTTATCTACGATTGGCATTGGGCTGGCCGTAATATTAAGTGCGGTTGTACCCGATCAAGCGTTTATACTCATGATGGGGATATCTGTATTTGGGGGATTGTTTACATGGTTTATGATTTTTGTAACACACCTCTTTTTCCGGAGGAAATGGGTAGCTTCTGGAGGAAGAAAACTTCCAGTGCAAATGATCGGCTATCCTTATCTACCTCTATTGGGGGCTGGTTTAATGCTATGCATAACGATTACAACATGGTTTACCAATGAATTTAAAATGACATTGTTAGTTGGCATTCCATGGCTTATGTTGATCACGGCGGCCTATTTTCTCTGGCGAAAAGTAAATTCACAAAACATGGGTGCCGCAATGGAAGAAGATCGGCATGAAGTGATTTGATATCTCGCAGCTTTTGATGAACAACTGGAAAAATAAGAGAACGTCCTTAAAAAATCCATGAATACCTAAATAAATCCTATTAGCAAAAAATATAAGAGGAGAATAATGTTAGTACGCCGATTAGTCTTCTATTCGTTAATAGGTAAGGACGAGGAGGAATGCCTATATGGTCGGTTTGCGGCGAGTGGCGGAAGCCGTGAAATGGAGAGGTTGGGTGTAGCAGCGCTGCGTCGCATAATTTAATAAAAAAATGGTTATTGACAGCTTAGCTTCTATCGAGTAATCTGAATATAGAGATTAGTAGATTGCTCCATTTAGTTATTAGTTATTTAGAAAAGAGCTTGGCGCAAAAGAAACCATTTCATGTTTTCTTTTGGTGCGAAGTTTTTTGTTTTTTATTCGAGAAAAAAATTGTTGAATCTTCTGCTGTTTTTTGAGTGAATTCGGCAAGGGAAGGGAGTCCAATGGACAATCGTGAAGATCTGAGATTCGCTGACCAAACGAAGTTTTCCTTGGGAAGATTAACTTCATTAATGGTTCTTTTACAACATGATGCTGAAATGAGCAAGGTTATCGAAACTGAAATGAAAAGCAGGGAGTACCGCTTTACAGTGGGTAAAGTCGGTGCGATGGATCTTACCAAGGTTGTAGCGGCGATTGAAACAAGTGCTAAATCCAATAAAATCATTGATGCAAACTCATACCGTGAAGTTCATTCGCTATATCATGCCATCATCGAAGCCCTTCAGGGAGTGGGCAGAGGTACCATTCAATTCGGGGAGATCTTGCGAACCGTAGGGTTAACCTTTTGTATTGCAAGGGGACAGGTGGATGTCTCAGGTCAGGCTGGAGATTGGTTGAGCGTTTGTATTTATGGAACCATTGGCGCTCCACAAAAAGGGTTTGAACATGATGTGTTGGGATTTGGGTATAACCATATCTAAATTGCAAATAAATTTTAATAACTAGTTTAGTTAGCCTATAGTGATTTAGTGATCAGGGGGCTATACCAAGACGGGGTTTTTCTTGGTGTAGCCTCCTTTTTGTGTTCTATTTTATTTAACTAACAAAGGAGATAAGACCACGATGGCGATTCAATTAAATGGAAACCAATTGACTTTAGAACAAATTAGGGAAGTTGTCACCAATGGGCAAAAGGTAGAAATAGCGGAAGAAACTTGGAAAAAGGTGGAGAAAAGCAGGGAAGTCGTTGACAGAAATGTATCGCAAGGGAATGTGGTTTATGGCGTGACGACTGGCTTTGGGAAATTCAGTGATACCAGTATCTCCCGCCAGGACGTGGAAGATTTGCAGTTGAATTTAATCCGAAGCCATGCTTGTGCCGTGGGTGAGCCGCTATCTGAGGAGGTAAGCCGGACCATGTTGCTGCTAAGAGCGAATGCACTGGCAAAAGGGTATTCTGGAATCCGAAGAGAAACATTGCAACTGTTGGTTGATATGATCAACCAAGGCATTCATCCGGTTATCCCTAGCCAAGGTTCACTGGGGGCTAGCGGAGACTTGGCGCCGTTATCCCACTTGGCCCTTGCTGTCATTGGTGAAGGAGAGGTTGTATATAAAGGGAAAAGACTGGATGGAGGAGAGGCTCTTCATCAAGCGGGATTAAAACCGATTCGTTTGCAAGCAAAAGAGGGGTTAGCTTTAATCAACGGAACCCAAGCCATGACGGCGATTGGCGTGATGGCCTATTTAGAAGCTGAACACTTGGCCCTTTTAGCTGATGGGGTTGCGGCCTTAACCTTGGAAGGCTTAAGGGGTGTGGTGGATGCTTTTCTGCCGGAGTCCCATATAGTTCGCCCATATCCGGAACAAAGGCAAGTGGCAGAACGAATTCTTTCTTATATTGAAGGAAGCCAGCTTACAACGAAGCAAGGTGAGCTTCGCGTTCAGGATGCCTATTCCTTACGCTGCATCCCGCAAGTACATGGTGCGATTCAGCAAGTGCTCGCGTATGTCAGAGAAAAGCTGTTGATTGAGATTAACTCGGCAACGGATAACCCGCTCATTTTCTCTGACTCCGGAAAAGTCATTTCCGGCGGTAACTTCCATGGCCAGCCTATTGCCTTTGCGATGGATTTCCTTGGCATAGCAGTGGCGGAAATCGCGAGCATTTCCGAACGACGGGTTGAGCGACTCGTTAACCCGCAGTTAAACGATCTTCCTGGATTCTTGAGTAATGATCCGGGGTTGCAATCCGGCTTAATGATTACTCAATATGTCGCAGCCTCACTGGTCTCTGAGAATAAAACCTTGGCCCATCCATCCAGTGTGGATTCGATCCCTTCTTCAGCGAATCAGGAGGATCATGTCAGCATGGGAACGACCGCAGCCAGACACGCTGCGATGATTATTAAAAACAGCCGAAAAGTATTAGCCATCGAAGCCATTTGTGCCGCACAAGCGGCTGACATTCGCGGTAAGGAGAAACTGGCTCCGAAAACCAAATCCCTGCATGACGCTATCCGTGCCGTGGTTCCGATCATTGAAAAGGATCGTGTCTTCTCCAAGGATATTGAGAGTCTATCCGAACGGATGAAAGAACAAGAGTTTGTCATCAATCGTAGTATGGTGACCGTTTAAGCTTAGCCGGGATCTTTTTCCCGGCTCTCTTTAAAAGAATGCATGGAAGCGTTTAAATAACGGTTGTAGAAAGGGTGGGCTTATGTTCAATGCGGTAGTGGTTTCAGTCTTTGTTATGTCCATATTAAGTCTTTTCCGTGTTAATGTGATGTTTGCGATTCTAATAGCAGCGGGTGTTGCAGGTTTGATAGAAGGGTTGTCCCTGTCCGAAACGACGAATATGCTAATCTCTGGGATGGGTGGACAAGCCAATACGGCACTAAGCTATATCATGCTTGGGGTATTTGCTATTATGATTGGATATTCAGGAATTACAGGGTTTCTTGTGAAAAGACTTGTAAGCATTTTAAAAGGAAAACGTTTCGTTATGTTATTAACGATTGCTGGGGTCGCTTGTTTGTCTCAAAATGCCATTCCAGTACACATTGCGTTTATACCAATCTTAATTCCGCCTTTGCTTCATCTGTTTGATAAAATGAAGGTCGACCGTCGAGGTGTCGCTACCGCATTAACGTTTGGATTGAAGGCGCCTTATATGATGATTCCAGCAGGGTTCGGATTAATATTCCATGGGATTATTTCCGATGAAATGAAAGCAAACGGCATGGAAATCCATCTTTCATCAGTTACTTATGCGATGTTAATACCGGGATTGGGAATGATTGTTGGCTTGCTGATTGCCATATTTATCTCGTATAGGAAAGATCGCGAACTGCCATTAGGTGAACAAGCGATGATAGAACATCAAGTGGCCAATGAAATAGCCGCTTCAGAAGAGATGGAATTGGCATTCACATTCCGTCATTTCTTCACGATCATGTCGATTGTCGTTGCATTAATTGTTCAACTTTCAACCGGTTCACTTGTCCTAGGAGCAATCTCCGGAATCGTACTTATGTTTGTATTTGCGGTTATCCCATTCGGAGAAGGGGAGAAGGTTATTTCGGAAGGGATCGCGATGATGGGCATGATTGCGTTCGTGATGCTAATCGCCTCCGGCTATGCCACGATTTTGAAGGAGACTGGTGCTGTTGAGGACCTGGTGCATGCCGCAACAGGAATCTTAGGAAGTAGTAAATTGATAATTGCTATCATGATGCTTTTAGTGGGACTTTTAATAACGATGGGAATTGGGTCCTCATTTGGAACGATCCCTATTCTAGCTGCTCTATTCGTGCCCATTTGTGCAGCAGTAGGGTTCTCTCCATTGGCAACTGCAGCATTAATCGGTACAGCGGGTGCTCTTGGGGATGCTGGTTCACCGGCTTCTGACAGCACGCTAGGTCCCACAGCAGGGTTAAACGCGGATGGCAAGCACCATCATATTTGGGACACCTGTGTACCGACATTCTTACATTATAATATCCCACTTATCATATTCGGTGTCCTTGCCGCGATGATCCTGTAATCAATATGCTCGGGCACCGGAGTGCTTGGCTAACTTCTGTAGGTGTGTTCACAACTATATCACATCAAAATTCGCAGTAAAAATCACAAATACTGGACTTTCTCCCAACTGTTATGTTGGAAAAAGTCCTGTTTTAATTTTATCTGAATTATTGCTGTCGAAACCCGATAGTGGTGTAATAATATTAGGTATTCTTGTTAATAAGATGGAAATAAGAGAGGATTCATGTTATAATCATTAGGTTTCAAACGATTAAAATTGAAGGAGTTTAACATGCTTACTCTTGAAGAAGAATTGCTTTCTGTTGAAATAGACATATTACATCGACTGGTTAATTATCCTCTAGATCTAAATGCTATGGCTGTTGTCACAAATTTATACCGTGCTTCACAGAGACTAAAGGCAAAGATGGAGCAGGAGATTCTTTCAAAATATAACCTTTCTTTTACAGCTTTTTCAATCCTTTATGATCTATGGATTTGGGACTCAAAGGAAACACGAGAGTTAGCGGTTTCGGCTGGTGTGACGGTAGCCACCATCAGCAGTATTGCGAACACCTTAGAGAAAAAGGAACTGTGTAAGCGAGAGGTGGATCCAAGAGATCGCCGCTTAGTGAAGCTTATCTTAACGGAAAAAGGAAGGGCCGTAATAGAAGAACTATATCCGAAGTTCAATAAAGGAGAAAAGGAAATTGTTGAGGGATTGAGTGAGGAAGAGCAAAAAGTCCTTACACGATTGTTACGCCGCTTAATTCGAAAAATGGAAGGAAATGAATAACAATTCAATAGATCGATCCATTATCCGTACGATTTTACTTTTGTCAAAGAAGAGGTGGAAGAAGTGCTAAGAGATCATTGCAAGGAATGTCAGATCACACTGACCGAATATGAAAAAGAAGAGTTAAAGGACCAGTGTTTGGACTGCTATCGTGAGTCCCATAATGTACGTAAACCTGAAGCAAGAACCGTACAGGTCAGATTGAAAAACAAAAAGTTCTTTTCACACTTGTCATAGAGGTTAGATAAACTGAAAAATTATATCTAAAATTTATGTTGTTAATCTAGAATGCTTCTGCTTTAATCACTTCATATCAAACGTTAGATATCTAACAAATAATTGTTGCTATGATAGGAACGAGTAGTGTTTATCTCCCTGTTTTCAGAGAGCCGGTGGCGGGTGCGAATCGGTACAAAGATAATTGCGAATTACCTCCTTGAGCTTTCTTTGTGAATAGGTGGACTCAGTAGCAAAGAACGGTAATCGACCGTTATTCGACTTAAGCGGAAGAATGTATTTCTTCAACAAGGGTGGTACCGCGGGTTTTATGCCACGTCCCTTATCATAGGGGCGTGGTTTTATTTTTTTCTAAATTCTTGAATGGAGGAAACGAAGATGAAGGAACACTTGAACCAGTTAACGATAGAACAGCAAGCCGAGGTAGAGCGCCAATTCTTGATTTACTCCCAAGGAACGAGCGATATGATACCAGACTTTGAGCTGAAAAATAAGATTGCGAAGTCGGTATTGTTGAATCAACCGTTAAAGATCAAACTTGGACTAGACCCCTCTGCTCCGGATGTGCATCTAGGACATAGTGTGGTATTGAACAAGCTTCGGCAGTTTCAGGAAAATGGCCACATCATTCAGCTGCTAATCGGTGACTTTACCGGAAAAATTGGGGATCCGACAGGGAAGTCTGTTGCAAGAAAGCAATTAACGGATGAAGAGGTACAGCATAACGCGAGAACCTATTTTGAGCAATTTGGTAAAATTCTTGATATGGATAAAGTGGAACTCTACTACAATTCCAAGTGGTTAGCTAAGTTGGATTTAGAAGATGTTATAGATTTAGCAGCAAAAATTACAGTTGCCCGTTTGATGGAAAGAGATGATTTTGATGAAAGATTAGCTCTAGGAAAGCCAATTGCGTTGCATGAGTTCTTTTACCCTCTAATGCAGGGATACGATTCCGTTGTGCTTGAAAGTGACATTGAGCTTGGGGGTAATGATCAGTACTTTAATGTTCTCATGGGAAGGCATATCCAGGAGCAATACGGTGTAGAAAAACAGGTGGTTATCCTGATGCCATTGCTTGAAGGTCTTGATGGTGTAGAGAAAATGTCCAAGTCAAAACGAAACTACATCGGGTTAGATGAGGAACCAAATCAAATGTACGGAAAGTCGATGTCCGTTCCTGATGAACTGATGATGAAGTACTTTAGACTTGCAACGGATTTAAACAAGGAAGAGTTGGACGGAATGGAAGAACAATTGAACAAGGAACAATTACATCCTCGCGATGCGAAGATGAAGCTAGCTCATACTATTGTACGCATGTACCACGGACTGGAAGCTGCCAATCAAGCAGAAGATCATTTTAAAACAGTGTTCCAGCTGGGGGCGTTGCCTGTAGATATGCCGGTAATCCCTTGGGGAGGAAAAGAGGAGATAGCTATCGTTGACTTGTTGATGGAGCTTAGCCTTCAAAGCTCGAAAAGCGAGGCACGGCGGATGATTCAAAATGGCGGTATCCGATTAGATGGGGATAAAGTGGAAGATGTGCAATTGATGGTACAGGTTTCCGATGGAATGATAGTGCAGGTAGGGAGGAGGAAGTTTGTGAAAATAGAGAAAGTAAGATAAATACCGAGGCCTCCATCATATCAAAAATGAATAAGAGGGTGTCCAGACAAGCTGACACCCTCTCATTAACTATTGTTTAATTGTTTATTACCTGATTTCGAAAGCTGTTTCACGAGCGTTGTCGGAATCCTCTGGTTGGGCTCCAAAATCTGCGAAATCCACTTCACTTTCCAGGACGGTCGTCGTAAGACGAGGGAAGCCTTCGATTTCTACTTCTACGACATCGCCGGGCTGAACAGGGCGAGAATTGGCCGGGCTGCCTGTTAGGATGATATCGCCAGGCTCTAAGGTAATCAGACGA
>JBEQAI010000109.1:0-9761 GCA_041640415.1 Ammoniphilus sp.
TCATTGTGTTGGCCATCCTTATCCTTGATGTACTCCAAAAAGGTACGGGGGCTCTAAATTGGAACTTTCTTAATAGTTTCCCTTCCCGCTCTCCCGAAAAAGCTGGTCTGAAGTCTGCTCTCTTCGGAACCCTTTGGGTAATTGGTCTCACGGCCCCCATGGCTTTTATTATTGGGGTTGGGACAGCATTGTATCTTGAGGAATATGCAAAGAAAAACTGGGTGACGAGAGTAATTCAAACGAATATCTCTAACTTGGCTGGTGTGCCATCCATTGTTTATGGTTTGTTAGGGTTAACGATATTTGTTCGCATGTTTGCTTTGGATCGAAGTGTTATTGCAGGTGCTTTGACCATGACGCTTTTGATTTTGCCGGTGATTATTGTTGCTTCACAAGAAGCGCTTCGGAGTGTTTCCGATTCACTTAGACATGCATCTTTTGCTCTTGGTGCGACCAAGTGGCAAACTATCGTTCGGATTATTTTGCCTTCTGCTTTGCCAGGGATTATAACAGGAAATATTCTAGCTTTATCACGTGCGATTGGAGAAACAGCTCCATTGGTTGTTGTGGGGGCAGCTGCCTTTATTGCCTTCACACCTAATAATCCGCTTGACCCGTTCACTGTACTTCCCATACAAATATATAACTGGGTTTCAAGGCCTCAAGAAGCGTTCCACGCGCTTGCAGCTGGGGGCATTATCGTTTTGCTCACGGTCTTATTATCGATGAACGCAGTAGCTGTACTGATACGCAATAAATTCCAGAAAAAGATGGATTAATTGGAGGAACCCATGATTGCTACGAATCAATTTGTTTTTAATATCGAGAATCTTAACTTATGGTATGGGGAAGACCATGCTTTAAAGAATGTCAATATGAACATTAAGAAAAATGAAGTTACAGCTATCATCGGTCCATCTGGATGTGGAAAATCAACTCTTCTTAAAACGCTCAACCGAATGGTTGACCTTGTGCCAAGTGTCCGAGTGGAAGGGAAGATCAACTACCAGGGCGTCAATATCTATGATCGGGATATAAATTTGGAGCAGTTGAGAACGACCGTGGGGATGGTATTCCAAAAGCCGAATCCTTTCCCAAAATCGATTTATGAGAATGTAATTTTTGGACAAAGAATCCATGGCAATAACAAAAAGTCAGAATTGGACCAAATTGTTGAGAAAAGCTTAAAGGGCGTAGCTTTGTGGGATGAGGTTAAAGATCGTTTGCATGAGCCAGCTACCGGCCTTTCTGGTGGTCAACAACAAAGACTATGTATTGCTCGCTGTATTGCGGTTGAGCCTGATGTCATCCTTATGGACGAGCCAACTTCTGCATTAGACCCGATTTCGACCATGAAGATCGAAGAGCTTTTGCATGACTTGAAGGAAAGATTTAGTATTATCATCGTGACTCACAACATGCAACAAGCCGCTCGTTCTTCTGATAAAACGGCATTTATGCTTACCGGGGAGCTCGTTGAATTTGAGAAAACAGAAAAGCTGTTCACCAATCCTACGGATAAGCGCACTGAGGATTATGTCATGGGCCGATTTGGGTGATTTTTGGAAGCAGGAGATCAAAATGATCTTCTGTTTTTTTGTTCAAATCTCCTATCTTAACATTTTCTTTACAATAAACTCATATGCAGTCAACAAATATCTATTATGATATTACTTGTCTTAGGAAAAGATAAAAACAAACCAAACAAAAAGTGGAGGTTTTTACATCGTGAAATCTTTGAAAAAGTCTGGAATTCTAATGTCGACCCTATTGCTTGCAGTTACTATAATGACCGGATGCGGTGGAAACCAACAACCGGGCGGTGCTGAACAACCTGCACCTGGAGAACAACCAGCCCAGGAAAGCACACTAAGCGGCACGGTATTGATTGATGGATCTTCTACTGTATTTCCGATTACGGAAGCTGTTGCAGAGGAATTCCAAGCTGCTAATCCAAATGTCCGCGTGACTGTAGGGGTTTCCGGTACAGGTGGTGGATTTAAGAAATTTATTCCAGGTGAAATTGATATTAATAATGCTTCGAGAAAAATAAAAGATAATGAAGTAGAAGAAGTTAAAGCTAAGGGCTTTGAGGCACTCGAAGTTCCAATCGCTTTTGACGGAATCTCTATTGTAGTCAACCCTGCTAATGATTGGGTAGATTATCTTACTGTAGAAGAGTTGAGCAAAATTTGGGCTCCAGATAGCACACTAAAGACTTGGGCTGAGGTGCGTGAGGGCTGGCCAGCAGAAGAAATTAAATTATATGGACCAGGAACGGATTCCGGAACATTCAGTTACTTTACTGAAGTAGTAAATGGAAAAGAAGGAGCAAGCCGCTCAGATTATACGGCATCTGAAGACGATAATGTTCTAGTTCAGGGTGTTTCTGGAGATAAAAATGCGCTTGGTTATTTTGGATTTGCTTATTATCAAGAAAACAGCTCTAAAATGAAGGCTGTACCCATCAAGGAAACGGCAGATGCGCCAGCTGTTGAACCAACGAACGAAACCATAAACAATGGAACCTACAAGCCTTTCTCTCGTGAATTATACTTGTATGTGAGCAGTAAGTCTGTGGCAGACAAGCCTGAAATCAAAGCTTTCACACAGTTTTACCTTGATCATGCAGCTGAAATGGCTGAGTTAGTTGGATATGTTGCTATGCCAGCTGAACGTTATGAAGAAGCTAAAAAATTAGTTCAATAATCCGCCGAACAAGTCCAACACCTGTTGGACTTGTTTTGTTTTGTGATAAGATATGAATACTAGGAAAAAGATAGATGTACGCAGCATCTATACGATGGGGAGATGATTAGTCATGCGTTGTCCATCCTGTCAGCATAATGGGACTCGCGTGTTGGATTCACGGCCGGTGAATGAGGCCAAGTCCATTCGACGAAGAAGAGAGTGCGAGGCTTGCAATTATCGGTTTACGACCTTTGAGACTGTGGAAGAAACGCCTCTTTTGATCATAAAAAAGGACGGAGCAAGAGAAGAGTTCAGCAGAGAAAAAATCTTGCGAGGAATTGTAAGAGCCTGTGAAAAAAGGCCAGTCCCCTTAGATACGTTAGACGGTATTGTCGATAAAATAGGTCAAGAGTTAAGGGGTTCCGGTAAAGTTGAAATTCATAGTAAGGATATTGGCGAACTAGTCATGAAGGCCTTATATGAAGTTGACGAAGTGGCGTATGTTCGTTTTGCCTCCGTTTACCGCCAATTCAAGGACATTAATGTGTTCATTAAAGAGCTTGAGGATCTGTTGGGAAATAATCGGAAAATGACGCCTTGAAATTATTTCGTATGGTGAATCTTTTCCCCAATGATATATAATGAAAGGATCATGAGATAAGGGAGTTAAGGATGAATGGGGTTTACTTGGAAAGAAATTGCTCCTAACGACCATTATTCTGTCGCCATGTCTAGTGAAATGAGTTCAGCTGAACTCATCTCTCTTACTCAATTATATCAGCCTATTATAGGAACACTTGCGGTTAGTTTATTTATGACTCTTTACCATGAGAGGCTGTTATATGTGCAAGAGACAAGTTGGAGCAACCATCGCGGACTTATGAGCTTAATGGGACAGTCGCTGGATCAGATTCTAAGAGCTCGAGAATATTTGGAGGCCGTTGGATTATTGCGAACGGTGAAAGTGGAAGAAGGACAGGGAAACCGTCATTATGAATATATCCTTCAAAAACCTATAAGTGCTTCTGCCTTTTTTCGCGATGATATGTTAAGTATTATCCTTCTCAATCGAGTAGGGAAGATCAAGTATGAGCATCTTCGGAAGCAATTGCTTGGACCTTCTTATCCAGGTGCAGCACATGGAATACGGACCGAAATGACAAAAAGCTTTGACGAGGTGTTTCACAGCATATCTCCTTCAGAGATTACCATTCTGCCTGGTTCAGAATCTCAACAGTTCCTTCAGCAGATGGAGGAAAAGTATCCCGCGAATCCAACGGAAATGGTGGAACCAAGGTCTTCTCTTCAGCTTAAACAAGGAGACCCTGATTTTGACTTTTTGGAAGCTTCTCTTCCTAAGTTCGTACAAAAGAGGAAGCTTCATTTGGCTCAAAAAGAGGCACTAAGAGAGTTAGCTTTCTTTTACCGCTTGGATGACATGCAGTTATCTTATTTTCTTCAAGATCCCTTTATTTATATAGATGATAATGAATTGGATATCGAGCGCTTAAGAAGATTAGTTAAGGACAGCTATACATCACAGCACCAAGGGCAGCTTCCTAGCATACGTACGGCAAGTGTTGGACAAGAGGGAACCTCCTCCTCAGCCAAGCCGCCGATCGAGGAAGAGCATAAGGAAGCGTTAAACCGCTTATCCCCGATTGTACTGTTAGAGCAGTACCAAGGCGGAAGCAAAGTGTCACCGGCAGACCTTAAGATTGTAGATGAGCTGTCCAGTAACTATAATCTGCAGCCTGGTGTCATTAATGTATTGCTTGAATATGTGATGCTGACTAATAATAAGCAGCTTCCCCCGGCCTTAATTTATAAGATTGCGACACACTGGAAACGCCTAGATATTCAAACGGTAGATCAAGCAAAAGAACAAGCGAAACAGCTGTACCAAAATCTAAAGTCACGAAACACGAAGCCTGAACCGACAACAAAGACCCCAGCAGTGAAGCGAAACGGCTGGAATACCAACACCAAGAAGGATGAACTTCCTGAATGGGTCGAAAAACAACTCAAGGCAACGCCAAAAGTACAGGAAGAATTGGACGAAGAACAGAAAAAACAAGCTCAAGAGCTCTTAAGAGCGCTTGGTGAACTTGATTAAGGAGGGGTTCAAATGGAGTCCGTCAGCAAAACCCTATCCAACCTAAAATGGAAGAAACCCATTGGAATTCCTTCTCTTGAAGAGCTGCAGCAGCATATCTTTAGACATCCCTTGATTCTTTCTTTTCAACAAGAAAATCCAGAAGTTACGATCGAGATGCTTGAACGATCGATGGTGAAACTTGATCTAGCGATCGCAGAGGATTCACACTGCCAGGCCTGTACAGAATTGGACGGCTGCCCTAATATGATAAAGGGACATTGCGCTAAGCTAACCAAGTCGATCTCTTATATAGAAACCATTTTTACACCCTGCTCGAAATGGAATGCTTACCAAGAACAAAAAAGCAGGGAGAAATTAATTAAGTCCCACTACATTCCTAAGGATGTACTGGCCGCGAGCTTTCAGCATTTCGTTCAGGATTCACAAAGGTTTGATGCCTTTCGAGGTCTCATGGAGTTCTGCCTGAAGGTCGAACCTGGAAGCAAAGCTAAGAAAATGAAAGGGATCTATCTCTATGGTCCGCTTGGGGTAGGGAAAAGCTATTTACTTGCTGCCACGGCTAGAAAATTAGCAAGTCGAGGAATATCGACTTTAATGGTTTATACTCCAGATTTTTTCCGAGAGGTAAAAGAATCATTGCAAGACCATTCGCTTCAGAACAAGCTGGATGCATTAAAAAAAGTTCCTGTACTTATTTTGGATGATATCGGAGCTGAATCTCTATCTCCTTGGGCAAGAGACGAGGTATTAGGGGCTATTCTTCAATATCGGATATCCGAGAATCTGCCGACCTTATATTCCTCTAACTATAATTACACGCTATTGGAGGAGCATTTATCTCATTCAGCTAAAGGCGGGATAGAGATCATGAAGGCGAAGCGAATTATGGAACGAATTATTCATTATACCGATGCCTATTTTGTTGACGGCTTAAACCGGAGAATGGAAAGAGAGGGTTCATGATGACAATTGATCACATCCTCGATCGTGCACTTCAGGGAGAACGGTTGACGCTAGAAGATGGCGTACGGCTCTATGAAAGCAACGAAATCGAGAAATTAGGCCATGCTGCCAATGAAATAATGAAAAGGTGGCATCCTGAGCCGATTACGACGTTTGTAATTGGACGAAATATTAATTATACCAATATATGCGATACGTATTGCCGTTTTTGCGCTTTTTATCGCCCGCCAGGTCATGCTGAGGGATATGTTCTCAGCGATGAAGAAATCCTCCAAAAAATTCAGGAGACAGTGGATGTGAACGGAACAGAGATCCTCATGCAAGGGGGGACTCATCCAGGCCTGAAGCTAGATTATTATACGAATCTGTTGCGTAAGATCAAGCAGCGTTTTCCTGCCATTCAGATGCACTCCCTGTCCGTCGCTGAAATTGTGAGAATTGCGGAGGTTTCAGAACTCCCTGTTGAGACGATTCTTCGTGAGCTTCATGCCGCAGGTCTTGATTCTCTCCCGGGAGCAGGAGCTGAAATATTAGATGACCGTACGCGCATGAAGATTAGCCGCAAGAAGGGTTCATGGAAAGAATGGATTGACGTGATGAAGACAGCTAATCGAGTGGGTCTCCATACGACAGCTACAATGGTTATCGGATTCGGGGAATCCTATGAGGAACGCGTACTTTCTATGCTTCGTATCCGTGAAGCACAGGATGAAACCAAGGGTTTCAAAGCGTTTATTTCCTGGACCTTCCAACCAGACAATACGAATCTTAAAGCAGAGAAAGTTCACCCAGACGAATATCTGAAAACCGTTGCGATCAGTAGACTGATGCTTGATAATATTGCGAATTTCCAATCTTCTTGGGTCACCATGGGACCAGAGATAGGAAAAAAATCTTTAGATTTCGGTTGCAATGATTTCGGGTCTACGATGATGGAGGAAAACGTGGTTTCGGCGGCAGCCTGTACCCATAAAGTAAATACAAACGAAATCCTTCGCTTAATTCGTGAAGCTGGCAAAATTCCAGCTCAACGAAATACGAAGTATGAGATTTTGCGTTTGTTTAAAGAAGGGGAATCAGCTGAAAGTGATTTTGTTATGCAAAACTAATCCCAAGCTGGGGGGGAGAGCATGAACTGGGGGTTTCTAGTGTTCACTCAGGTAGTAATTGCCCTAGCAGTTCTGGGTCTAATCGGTTGGTCGGCAGTTGTAGTCGTTCGCTCACTGACCAATAAAAACAGAAAATAGGTATATCTTCTAGGACTAGAGGACATAATGGGGATGAAGACGAAAGCTTCACGATTATGTTTCTCTCTCCCTTTTACCAGCCACTTGAGCCTTACGTTCAAGTGGTTCTTTTTTTGGCTATTGTCGAAATCTAAGATTACGTATAACGCCTCCAAGTGTTCATATACTATGAATTAAAGACATGATTATCTCCAAATCATGGCAGAGGAGGTGTGATATGAAGTTGTTTCAATTAGTAGTCTCAAAAAATGAAACGAAGGCATCCCTATTTCGAGGGATTTTACATAAGGAGTTCTCGAAGTTGCAGTCGCATGCTATCAGATATGGAACGAAGGAACAGGAAGAGCAGGATAGAATCCATTTTTATTGTCAATTTTGGCCTGTAACGGAACATACTGTTGATACGTTTGATAAGATCTATGAAGCTATTGGTCATAGCGTCGCTGAATTTATTGTTGAGCATAAAGAACAGGACCTGCTCCGGGAAGTTTTAAACCATGAGTTTGGATTAACGCATGAAGAACAAATCGCTGATATCATCCGCTATACTTATTTTTTGCTAAACACGGATGAGCATGGGGAGGATATTGAGAAAAAGAGGTTATTAACGTTAAGAAAAAACATTGCTTCTAGAGTCATAGAATATTTTCAGCATGAAAATCAACTTTTCCTCGAGGGGTTTATTCGCTTTAGGCTAAAGGAGCAATATGATGCATGGAGAACAACGATTGAGCATGCCATCGATGAGTATTGGGTGGAAAAAGAAAACCAAGATTTTTTTGGTCTCCTAAAGCAATTTCTGTCTAATAAACAGCCAGGCCCCCCTCTCGTACATCTCGTTCATATTGACGACATGAATCTTTTTTTGTACGATCAGCAATGGAATAGTATTTCCTCACAATCGGTTGAATTGATTCCAACCGAGCTGATCGTTGGCCAGTTGGGCAATCAGGATTTGATTCTTCACCTGTTAATCTCCCTTGCACCGGTACACCTAACCATACATACTGTGCAGCCGAACCATCATATTATCTATACCATTAAACAAATCTTCGAACCTAATATCGAGGTTTGCAATCACTGTAGGCATTGTCAGCGCTTTTTTTCAAACGGACAATCGTCTTTTACTAATAAAAATATTTAAAGTTGACATTTGGTTTTACTCTGATATAATTAGATACTGTTAAGCTTGAATAACGGTAAATCAAAGCAGAAGCGTCCGCTTCTCACCTGAATTGACGCCTTATGAGGTTGTTGACAGGTCAATTACTTTATGTTCTTTGTTATGAGAACTGTAATGCGGACGCCTATGGTGTCTGCATTTTTTGCTTTAATTTCCGTTAGCTTGATCTAAGTAATGAGAGATGCAAGTTCATTTATCTTGCGAAAAAACTGTGGAGGTGGCAGGCAATTAGTAAGGAACATTTAATCAATGAGGCGATACGCGCAAGGGAAGTTCGGGTTGTTGGCGCTAATGGTGAACAGGTAGGCATTATTCCTTTGAGAGATGCTTTGCAAATGGCTCAAGAGGCTAATCTTGATTTGGTTGCAGTGGCGCCGACGGCAAAACCGCCTGTATGTCGCATTATGGACTACGGCAAATTCAGATATGAGCAAAGCAAGAAGGACAAGGAAGCACGAAAAAACCAAAAGGTGATCAGCATCAAAGAGGTCCGCTTGTCGCCAACAATTGAAGAACATGACTTTCAAACTAAATTGCGCCATGTTCAGAAGTTTTTGGAACAAGGTGATAAGGTGAAGCTAAGCATTCGTTTCCGTGGACGTGCCATTACTCATTCTGAAATAGGTAGAAATGTTTTAGAAAAGCTGGCTGAGCAGGTGAAAGAGCTTTGCATCGTAGAGCGCACTCCGAAAATGGAAGGGCGCAGCATGCTAATGATCTTAGCACCAAAGGCCGAAAAATAGGTTTATCCGTAGACGGGAGGATACTTCAATGCCAAAGATGAAAACCCACAAGGGAGCTCAAAAACGTTTCAAGAAGACCGGATCTGGTAAGATCAGACGTCATCATGCTTACACAAGTCACTTGTTGGAGTCTAAGACTTCCAAGCGTAAGCGTAAGCTTCGCAAAGGCGCATTGGTAAGCAAAGGCGACCAAAAACGTATTGAGCAAATGTTGACTTATCTGTAATTAATTAACGAACGTGTTTATTGTATAGATTCTAGGAGGGAAATGTTATGCCAAGAGTTAAAGGTGGTACCGTTACTCGTAAACGTCGCAAAAAGGTTCTTAAATTAGCTAAAGGTTATTTCGGTTCCAAACACCGTTTATTTAAAACGGCAAAAGCTCAAGTAATGAAGTCCTTGCTTTATGCTTACCGTGACCGTCGTCAGCGTAAGCGTGACTTCCGCAAATTGTGGATCACACGTATTAATGCAGCTGCGCGCATCAATGGCTTGTCTTACAGCAAGCTTATGCACGGATTAAAGGAAGCTGGCATCGATGTAAACCGTAAGATGCTTGCTGATCTAGCTATCAATGACAAGGCAGCTTTTGCTGAATTGGCAAACGTAGCAAAACAAAAAGCTTAAGTAAGTGATGAAAAGAGAACGGACTAGTCCGTTCTCTTTTTTTTATGCATCTTTAAATTGGGCTCGACTCTGCAAAGATAAAGCAAGCCGATGGGTATCAACCTATATGTCCACATGCATAGAATAGCTACGAATAAGGCGTATTACTTAGGAGGGCTCTTATGGAAATCCTCGAATTCTCGATGGAA
>JBEQAI010000110.1:0-9632 GCA_041640415.1 Ammoniphilus sp.
GGCGTGATTTGGGATAGCTGCGTTTTACCTGATACTTTGATGAAAAGAAGTAAGCTTAAAAAGCCTAACACCAACTCCGTTGCCATCGATAGATAGTGAGTCAACATAACACCTCCCCCACATAATAACTAAAGTTTAATTTTCCTTAGTTTGGAACGATTGGGTTGGGTTCATGTACAACCATAATAAAAAAAACCAAGCTTGAGAGACGCCTAGACATCCTCTGCTTGGTTATTTCTACATTAATCTTGTAATAAAAGCCGTCGCAATTCCAAAATAAATCAATAAGGATAATACATCATTTAGGGTTGTAATGAGCGGACCTGAGGCAACCGCAGGATCGACTTTTAAGCGGTAAAGAATTAGGGGGATAATCGTCCCTGCTAAGGTTCCAATAATCAGCGTAACCACTAGCGTGCTTCCCACAACCAATCCGAGCACTGCATTTCCTTGCCAGACTAATGCAATAAGCGAGATCAGAACCCCGCATGTCACCCCTATCATGATACCCACAGTCAGTTCTCTTATGATGAGACGGTACACCACTCTTCGATTGATTTCCCTTGTAATGAGTCCTCTAACCACTACGGCCAGCGATTGTGTCCCGGTATTTCCCGTCATGCCAGCGATCATCGGCATAAAGAAGGCGAGGGCCACCACTTTCTCTAGCGTCTCCTCGAAGGTGCTAATAATGGTTCCAGCCACTAACCCCAGAAACAATAGCAAAATCAGCCAGGGCAAGCGTCGATAAGCAGCTACCGTTGCTTTGGTATCAAAGTCTATGTTTTTCCCCGATGCAGACAGCTTTTCAATATCCTCCGTGGCTTCCTGGACCACCACATCAATGATGTCGTCCACGGTGATAATGCCAACCAAAACGTGATCCTGATCCACAACTGGAATTGCTAAAAAGTCATAACGCTGAATGATTCGAGCCGCCTGCTCTTGATCGGTATCCACAGTCACGAAGATTACCCGTTCAAACATGATGTTATTGATGAGTTCATCGGCTTCAGCCAAAATCAGATCCCGGTAGGAAACCACACCAACAAGCTTCTTCTCATCATCGATGACGTATAAATAATTAATGGTCTCCGCGATTTCCGCAAACCCCTTTAATTTTTCCACCACATCGCGCACCGAATAATGATGAGGAATCCAGACAAAACGGTTGGTCATCAATCGGCCCGCCGTCTCAGGAGCATACTTCATCAGATTTTGAACAGCCTGTGATTCTTCTTGTTTCATTCCAGATAAAAAGGCCTGCTTTCGTTCTGGTGATAGCTCCTCCAGGAGATTGACTAAATCATCATTATCCATCTCATCCATGACCTCTGACGATTTTTCCAACCCCAATTTATTCAGCACGCTATGCTGCTGATCACGATCCAATTCTTCAAGCATGTTCGCAAGCTGTACCGTATCTAGGTATGACAAGAAGCGCTGACGATGCTTCTCGGGCAGGGCCTCGTAAATCTGAGCCATATCATACGGATGAAGTTCGTCCAACAGGATTTGTAGCTCCAATTTTCTTGCTTCCTTAAGGTATTTAATAACTTGTATTGTAATTTCGTTTTGAGTGAGATTTTTCGCCATCTTTTCACCTTCTCTCTTGCTTCGTCTATTTATTCGGTCCATGGGATGAATAGAAAGGACGTCTTTCCTTATTTTTTCTCATGAAGAAAATACTAACCAAAAAGCTACTACCTCCCGGATCTTCGTCCATTTCAATCACCCCCTTAAAGTCATAATAAAAAGCATCTTCACGAATGAAGATGCTTAGTGGGCATAACAAATAAACTGCCGCCTTAGAATTTTCTCCATTCGTAGAGCTTTAGCACTGTGCGGCATAGGACTAAGCCAGCTACATTAAAAACCACCTTAGCTCGATGGTTTCTGTTGACCCATTGGCGTCTTTGGACGTTTCTGGGCAGTAGCCTATCTCCTGCACAGGAGCCTCACCTAACGAAGCTATTTAATTTAATACGTTATTAACTTACACCAGCCCTTTGTCTCTGTCAACCTTCCTTACAAAACTTTAACATTCCTCTTCCGTTACTGAACGCTCTTCTAGTACCTGGTTTTCCCAGAGGATCATGATGCACCCTCCACTAATCCCGACAATGATTCCCTCCATTCCATCCAGGCGCTCTACCTTTTTCCCTTCAAACAAAGGCCCACCCCAAAGAAAATCCTCAAGCATTTGTCATCCCCTTCTCCTCGCTAGAATGGTCAATCTCGATGAAGGGGATCCCTGATAAAAGGAGAAAGGATATCCCCCATAGCTCCATGCATCCTCCCTATATGTTTTAACATAAGGGTCGGAGCACTTAGCCAGCGATTCTTTAAGCCCTAACTCTGCTCCTTTAGGTTCTAACCCATCTAGGTAGGAAGTTTTCCAAGATGGCTGGTGGAGGGCATAGTTCTCTACCATTTGCACAACCTCAAACCCTTCACTACTCAACAGCAATCCAGCTTCTCTAGGTAACATCAGCGCCATTTCTCGTTGGACACGATAACGAGAGAGTTGCATGCCTTGTTCAAACACCTCATAAGTTGCGGTATACCGAAATAATTGGCGACTGAGAGAAGTCTCTCCTTCCACCACCTGATACACTGTCGAATCGGGTGTGACTCTCTTTTGTTGAGTTTGCTTCCAGTTGGATTCACATGGGGGCAACATGAGATCAATAGCGACCGCCCCCCCTGGTTTAAGATGCTCGTGAATAGACTGCAACAACTTCCTTTGCTCTTCCATGAGGGTAAAATGCTGCAAGAAGCCATCGGCAAGAAGGACGTGTGAAAAGGTTCTCCCTAAATTCAGATCCTTCGCATCTTGCTCTACCAATTCTAGTTGATCAGAGGACAGCGACATCCGGTTCCTCTTTTTTTCTGCTTGGCTTAGCATTTCTGGACTTGAGTCGACCCCAACAACCGAGATTCCCTTGCGGCACAGCTCCAACGCAATCCGGCCCGTTCCCACCCCGAGCTCGAGAACGGATCCTTCCTGGACGGTTTCCCTTATCCAGTCCCGATAAAAAGCAATCCCAGCTTTCCCTGCAAACTGATCATAATAATGAGCTTCCATTCCTTGATAAGAGGGGTTGGGCTGCCTTTCATGGCGAATGCCTTGCAATCCACAAGTGGAACACAAGGTCCCTGCTAATTGGAACATGGGAGTGCCCGGAGGTACCCCGTTTTTGCTGTCTCCCGCCCACTCGTCATACTGAAACCCGCATACTTTGCAAAGTGTATGGGCCACTGTCACCCCTCCTTTTTACTTGAATCGATCTGGATAAAAGCCTTTGGCCATCGTTTGAACGGCTGTAGCATTACGAACCCCCTCAAACACGTCCGAGAGCCTTAGTACGACAAAGTGGTCATGTTGAATGGCTGTTACATTTTTCAGCGCGCTATGGTTTTTAAGAAATTGGATTTTTTCTTCCGCAGAAGGCTGGTCATAATCATAAATTAAGATGACTTCAGGGTCACGGCTGACCACTTCCTCCCAGCTTACTTCTGCCCAGCTCTTCGCTACATCATCAAAGATGTTTTTTCCTCCAGCAAACTCGATCAACTGTGTGGATAAGGATTGTCCAGCTGTAAACGCGGCCTGATCTCCAGAGTCAAAAGCAAATACACGAAGTGGCTTTTCTACTGACCCGATTTGCTCACGTACCTGATCAATCTCTTGCTTCATGGACTCGATCAGCTTCAACGCCTGGTCCTCAACCCCAAAGATACGTCCTACATTTAAAATATCATCGTATACATCTTCTATTCTGCCTACCGGTACATAGGTCCCTTGAGCTACATAAGCGGTGATTCCCTTTTCTGCGAGAGCGTCTACCGAACCTAGATTTTTCTCTGAAAAAGCACTCTTCCGTCCATACACAAAGTCCGGATTAGCTCCTAGCAGCACCTCTAGAGAGGGATACTTGTCAGCCAGGACCGGAATGCCTTGGTAGGCCGCTTGCAGGTCAGGTAAAATCTGATCATCCATATAGGCGGTGCCCACCATGTGATCTTGCAGACCTAAAGCTAACATGATTTCCGTCGTATGCTGATTCAAGCTGACTGCACGCTTCGGCGGCTCGTTAAAGGTCAACTCGCGATCAAAGTTTTGGATGGATACTGGCTGATAGGCAACGGGTTCAGCTGGGGCTGTCACTGGTTGAGCCGTTTGCTCCTTACCGCTACACCCTGTTATCGATAATATTAGGATAAGAGCAAATACTCCCATGATCTGGTGCAAATTTTTCTTTTTCATGCTAAATTAAACCCCCAACTTTATTTTATTTGGTTTTATTTAAGTGCCATGAGGCAAAAAAGCAATATGGAGCTTGCCTGTCTTCGGATGAACAAACACATCGGCATGCACGTGGTAAACTTCCCATAGGATCTCAGGCTTTAATACCTCTTCAGGAGTGCCTGAAGTAAGTACCCTTCCATCTTTGAGGACAAAAAGCCGGTCGCAGTACATCGAAGCCAAATTTAAATCGTGCAAGGCGGCACACGCGGTGAGTTTTAAGCTTTTCACGAGTTCAAGCACATGGAGCTGATGCTGGATATCCAAATGATTCGTCGGCTCATCGAGAATAAGAATCTGTGCCTGCTGGGCCAGAGCCCTCGCTATCAGGACCCGTTGCTTTTCTCCTCCAGAAAGAGAGAAAAAGCTGCGCTCCTCATAACCTTGTAGTCCTACTTGTAAGAGAGATTCCTCGACAATTCGGAAGTCTTCCCTTGTATCCGACTGCCATAGCTCCTTATGAGGGGTGCGTCCCATAAGCACAATCTCCCCTACCTGAAAATCAAAGGATACATCAGCCTCCTGACGAACCACCGCCATCTTTTTCGCTGTATCTCTTGCACTCAGATGAAAGAGGTCTTGCCCGTCCATTCGAACGGTTCCGGACTGTGGCTGCAGCACTCTGTATATATGCTTCAACAACGTAGACTTTCCACTTCCGTTCGGTCCAATCACCCCCACCATTTCACCAGGCAGGATATCGAGATGAATGTCATGCAAGATGCTTGTCTTTTCCAACGTATAGTCTACGGCCGTGACTTGAATGGTCATCTGCTACCCCCATCAAAGCTATAAGATGTTCGACGCAAAAGCCATATGAAGAAAGGCCCACCGCATAACGCGGTTACTATGCCGATCGGCAGCTCTTCGGGAGCAACCCAAGTTCTTGCCCCTACGTCCGCCCATACCATAAAGATAGCTCCGAATAAAGCACTTAATGGAAGCACCCTTCGGTGATCTGAACCTACAAGTAAGCGAACGATATGAGGCATCATGAGTCCAACGAATCCAATCGCTCCGCTAACGGCAACCATCACGCCGGTGAGCAGCGAGGCCAACAGCAAAAGAAACTTTCTGAACCCGTCAATATTGATCCCTAGGGTTGCCGCTGTTTCATCCCCCATGAGCAGGCTATTCAGGGAACGAGCTTGAACAGCTAGAATGAGCATTCCGGAGAGCAAGACTAGGGTTGGAATCATCAGATGCTCCCATTTAGCACCAGCCAAGCTGCCCATCATCCAGAACAGCACAGATCGAATCCCCTCCTCACGAGGCGCCAACATGACGATCAGGCTGGTCAAGGCAGACAAGATAATGGATACGGCAATTCCAGACAACAGCAATCGCGAGGTCGAAATTCTTCGATGTTGTTGAGCCAGGAGGAACACCATGCCCATAGCTAGCAATGCCCCTAAGAACGCCGAAATGGATAAGGCATATTGTCCGAACATACGAAAGGCTCCGAATAGGATCACAAGCGTAGCCGCAACCGAAGCCCCAGACGACACGCCAAGTATGTAGGGATCTGCCAAAGGATTTCGAACGAGAGCTTGAATCGTAACCCCTACCACAGCTAGGCCAGCTCCCACCACCGCACCAAGAAGAACCCTCGGAAAGCGAATATCCCAGATGATATGTCCCTGCGCTGTGCTCCAATCCACATAAATCCATTCTTGTACGAGAGGAATGTTAGATAAGGCAATACGCCAAACCGTACTGGGGTGAATCGGAACAGGTCCAATCATTACGGCCAAGGTAATAGAAAGGATAAGTACGAGAGCAGCTCCAGCCTGGAACAGCTCATATTTCGTTTTCAGTATGGTTCACCACCTTGTTTATTGAAAATAATAACCATTACGTTTTACTATATTATTAAGTTTTGCCACATATGTCAATTTTGGAATACAAAAAAGCATCTCCCAATAGAAGATGCTTAGTCATTGCAGCAAATTATAAATAAACGGGTATAACCCTGAGTCATTAGCTTGTCTGCAACACCTCCCCATCCGCGTGAGTTATTTTTTGTGTGCTCCATTCTATGGCAGGTCTCCTGGCTTGGAATCATTGCCTCTTCGCCCCCTTCCCATTCATCCTGAACAGTGGGTCTCTCCTTCGCGAAAAAGCTCTTCCTTACAGTGGCGGGACCGCGCCGGTTTCTCACCGGACTTCCCTATTAAGTTCTCGTACAATAGACGAGAACACCATAAAATGTCGGTATGAAATTGTACTTGATGTAGCTCATTATAGTAGGAATTGGTATTTTAGACAAGCCCCTTTGCTTGAGGCTCTTTTTCAACCCCACCTGCTGACGTGAAAGTCGGGACTAAGCCTTGCTCCCCGTAAGTATACATGAGATGGGATTGAACGACCTCCCCGTCTCTTAAGTGCTGTTGCACAATTTGGGTAGCCACCTCTGGCGTCACTGCTTTATACCAGACTCCTTCAGGGTATACAATGAGGGCACAAGCTTCTTTGCATCTTCCGTTACAGCGCGTTCGCGTCGTGTGAACCAACTGGTCTAAGCCAAGTCTCTTGATTTCCTCACGAACCGCCTGGGTTACTTCTTCTCCGCCATTTCTCATGCAACTGCCCCCATTGCAAATCAGGACATGATGGCGCATGCCGGCTAAGTTCCATGTGGTCAAGCTCATCCCCTCCTTGTTTAATAGTAATGATTACGGTTTTTATTAAAATCTATTCCTTAATATTAGAAGTTATTACCCATTTCGTCAATATGTGGTTACATATTGGGGATGGGGGTTAGGCCACCATATCTAGTGGGTTTTGCCAAAGAACCCTGCGATTTTGCCAACCCCACCTCCACCACCAGCACTGCGCAACAAAAAAAGGGCTCTCCAACGAGAACCCCTCCTTCTTCCTAACGAGTTTCTTTATGAATGGTATACTTGTTTAATCTTGGGCAGAATTTTCGTAGCTCCAAACGATCTGGATGCTTTCTTTTATTCTTTGTCGTGGTGTAATTGCGATCGCCGCACTCAGTGCAAGCCAAGGTAACTGTTACGCGCATGGGGAACACTCCTTTTTGTTAATGAATTTTATATTGTAACTTCTTCCCTAGCCTCTTCTACCGATGTAGGCAGTGGATCAGGGAAGGAAGTCCAATCCATGTTCATCTCTTTCTCGGTTAATAAACACGCATCAAGGGATGATGCTATGTCTTCCTGGTTTAGATCGATCCCGATGAATACGACCTCGTTGATGCGGTCGCCCCAAACGGGATCCCAGGTACAGGCCCACTCGGGTTCTTCAGCCAGCATCAGTTTCTGATCTTCTTCGGGAAGAGCGGCAACCCAGTAGCCCATTTCACCAATCTGAATGGACGGCCCTGCTTGACTGATGGTTAATCCTAAATCATTACGAGTAGCTGCCCACAAAATCCCTTTGGCTCTTACCACCTCTACCGGCCAATCCTCCAACCATTGAGCCAATCGCTCCGGATGGAAGGGAATTCTTCTGCGATATACAAAAGAAGAGATCCCATATTCCTCTGTCTCAGGCGTATGTTCTTCTTTTTCTAGCTCGTGAAGCCATCCAGCAGATTGACTCGCTTCATCGAAATCAAACAAACCGGTATTTAAGATTTCGTGGGGATCAACCTTCCCCTGAACGGATCGGATAAACTTTGCCCGAGGCTGGAGCTTGCGAAGAACAGACTCCAATTTTTGCAGATCCGCTTCCTCTACCATGTCGCATTTATTCAAGACCAGAACATCACAGAATTCGATCTGATCTATAAGCAGATCCACCACTTCCCGCGTATCATCCTCGCCTACGGCCTGTTCACGGTCAAGCAAGCTTTCACCGCTTGAAAAGTCGTGCCAAAAACGATAAGCATCCACCACGGTGACCATCGTATCAAGCCTGGTGATGGCAGAGAGATCCACTCCATTTTCCTCATCCATATAGGTGAAGGTTTGTGCTACCGGGATGGGCTCTCCGATCCCCGTCGATTCAATCAAAATATAATCAAATCGTCCTTCTCCAACTAAACGTTCCACTTCCTTAAGCAGATCTTCACGTAACGTACAGCAGATGCAACCGTTGGACATTTCAACTAACTTCTCATCTGTACGAGAAAGCCCGTTTCCTGCTTTTATTAATTCAGCATCTATGTTGACTTCGCTCAAGTCGTTTACGATCACCGCAACCTTCAGCCCCAGTCGATTATTTAAAACATGGTTGAGCAGCGTGGTTTTCCCCGCTCCAAGGTAGCCACTCAAAACGGTAACGGGTATTCTTTGATCTACGTTCATCCCTTGCCTCCTTCTAACCCACAAATCGAAAACATGTCGATTTATTTCTTAGGTTATGATACTATATCCTTAGTATCTGGTCAATCGTAATGTTTCTGAATAAAGACCAATAATATGCGTATATTTAGTTTTATAATCATAATTGTTACGAATTGTTCAAAGGAGTGAAGGTATTGTTACACTGGTTAATCATTGGAGGAGGCATTCAAGGCTGCACCCTTGCCACTTACCTCCTGCGTCAGAAGAAAACGAGCATACAACAACTAGGGATTATAGATCCTTACGAAAAACCACTACATAAATGGATACAGAATACGGCAACCATTCAGATGCCGTACCTCCGCTCGCCCTCGATTCATCATTTAGATGCTGAACCCTTTGCTCTCGAGAAGTTCGCCAAAAAGGAACGGAACAAGTTTGCTGCATCCTTTACCCCTCCTTATGATCGGCCTTCTCTAGAACTTTTTAATGAGCATTCGAGAGTCGTATTGGAGGAGACAGAGATCCCCTCGGCTTGGATCCAAGGTAAAGCAGTCGGGCTCGTCCGAAAAAAAGATTCCTGGTGTGTGTCCCTAGAGAATGGAAGGGAGATCGAGAGCAAGAATGTTGTCTTAGCCATGGGCTTAAGTGAACACCCCATGTGGCCCGATTGGGCCAAGGCGGTACAGCAAGCAGGAGGGAAGATTGACCATGTTTTCAGCTATCAACCACCGGACTTCCATAGCCTAACGCCACCGGTTGTCGTGGTAGGTGGAGGGATAAGTGCCGCTCATACGGCCTTGCGTCTGTGCCGCATGTACCCCGGGCAGGTCACTCTGATTACCCGGCATCATCTTCGTGTTCATCAATTTGATTCCGATCCCGCTTGGTTAGGGCCTAAAAATATGAACCCTTATCGGATGATTAAGGATTATAGCGAGAGAAGAAAGGTCATCCAATCCGCTCGCCACCGAGGTTCCATGCCAGTAGAACTTCACCTCGCTCTATTAAAAGAGCAAAAGCTTGAGAATCTAGTCATCCATACAGATCAGATTATGGATGTTCAAACT
>JBEQAI010000111.1:0-9628 GCA_041640415.1 Ammoniphilus sp.
GCGATCTCATAGGCATTTCTCAAGCCTTTGGGATTTTCAATCGCTGCCATCATCTTAATAGAGCCCTCTTCAAAACCATACTTTGCCTCTGCTTGGCTAATCATTTCATCTACGATCTTGATGTCTTCTGCCGTTTCCCCTTTCGGCAAACGGATCAGATCTGGTTTTGCTGCTAAAATGCAATCCAAGTCGTCATATCCCCAAGGTGTACTGATATGGTTGATCCGCACGGCTACCTCGCAAGGATAGTCAATGTGCCTGATCGCATGCTGAACCAGGTACCTTGCACTGTCTTTTTCCGAAATGGAAACCGCATCTTCCAAGTCGAAAATTACGGTATCCGCCCCGTAAATTCCGGCTGTTTGCAGCAAGGCAGGATGATTGCCCGGCGCAAACAGCATCGCTCTGCGCAACTTGTCCATACTCTTCTCCCCTCAGCTAAGACGCTCTCATAATTGCCGACTTGACGCGGGCAATAATCGTGTAATCTAATGCTCCCTTATCATTGGCATGAACCACCGAATCTTTTATTCCGTGTGATTCAATCGTTTGTTCAATCATTCGCTTAATATGGTCCCCAAACTGTTGCTTCACAGGGCTGATCAACTCAATCTGAATTCCCGCACCTGATTCTCCAGGAGCTAAAAGAATCATGATGTCGGAGGACTCTAAGGTCCCAGATTGAGCTGTTGTCTGAAGCTTTCGCAAGCTCTCATCCTCCACTCTGTTCCATTTCATGTAGATAAAAGAACCACTCCATACACTGGAGTGGATTAAAAGTCATTAGTCACCGATGTCGACGCGTTCCATCCACATGGCATGCTTGACACTGCCATAATTCACTTCTTTTTCATCAACATGGCAAATGCATTGATCATGACCGCATTGGGATTGAATTTCTTCCATTACCTCTTTTTCAATGTTTCGCAGGATTAGCATTTTTTCGTCCGCCATATAAAGTACGGCTGTTCCAGTCATGTTACGTTCCCCCATCAGGTATTTATTTTCCATGTAAATGATAGCACTTACAACGAAATAAATAATAATACATAATTGGCAGATTTTAAAGTAAAGTCTAATAAGTTTGATAAAGTGCATAAACGTAATTTAAATCATAAACTTCACAAGATAAGCTTCGCTCTCAGTCATCCTCGCTTCTCTCCGATACGCCATAAAATAATCCATAAATACCATTGGTACTAGATTAAAAGTAAGAGCTAGTATCAAGAACGTTAGAAGAAAAGAAGGTAAGTTGAAGCATTTTGCCATGGGATTCACTTTTTTTGGTTTATAAAAATGGACTAGTGTCTACAGTAGTGGAGTTTATTCCTTTTACTTGCTTTAACGTCGCTACGATAAGAAAGCTTACAATTACCAATAACAGCCATGAACTCACCTTTCCTAGATGAACGAGACTCCATGCTTCTGTTTGGTTTGGATATTTCCAAGCGCCAAAGAAGGTAGCGATATTTTCAGCTATCCATATAAAAAATCCGATGAGTACAAAAGAAAGGGCGAGTGGCATGCGGTACCGCGTTCCATTCACCTCATAAGTGACCCAGGATGACCAAAAAACGATAAGGACAAGACCAGATAACCACCAACGAATGTCCATCCAATAATGGTGGGTAAAGAAATTCAAGTAGATCGCAGCTGCCAGTGGGACAACAACGACCAACGGTGGCCACTTCACGAGTTCAACGTCTAACCTTCTCCATGCCTGGCAAAGATAACTTGCAACACTTGCGTACATGAATCCGCTATACAAAGGCACTCCAAGAATTTTGAAGTATCCTTCCTCTGGATAAGACCAAGAGCCCATATGGACCTTGAAAATTTCCAGAGTAAGACCAATAAGGTGGAACAAGGTGATAACCTTTAACTCATCCCGTGTTTCAAGCCCAGAACGCACCATCCACCACTGCATCAGAAGGCAGATGATCAGCAGCCAGTCATACCGTGACAGGAAGGGAAGCGGCACGACTTGTGTAAAAGCCAAAGAGGCAAAAATGACGACAGGAAATAAACACGATAGCGCCTGCTCCCAACCAAAACGAACGAGTTGTTGTAGTGCTCTCAAGATTTGTTCCTTCATAAAAAAGCACCTCATTTTTTTAATGGCAGGTTTAATGTAACACATGATTTATTGTTTTACAATAAATTTATGTTGTTTTTATTATATTGTTATTGCGGATAAATATTTCTTTTCATTTTAGACAAGACAAAAAGCATTTTTCATTATAAAGAATGCTCTATAAACTGCTTGTCCTTTAGTTCTTCAAATACTTTTTGGCCGGGAGAAGAAAATGAATGGGTAACATTATTCTTCCTCCGAATTACCGAAAATCACTTTAATTTCACCATTCCCAGTTTCTTTTTGCTGTCTACGATTTCTATCAGCCATCTTCGCCTCTTCCATCATCCTCTCTAGAGCCGGACGAACTTTTGATTTCCTCTCTTTGTATGTCTGAATTAATTCTTCATCTTGATACCCTTCCTTGATCGAGTCTCTTAGAGTATATTCTGTAAAATAATTATCGTCTGAATCACTCACAGGTTTAATAATCATTTTATTCAGTCTCCTTTTTTGGGGGGAATTAGAGATGATATCCCCCGTGTAGCAGTTTCTCAACCAATCACTTATTATGTTGTACGAGAAAAATGTGTGTTTCCTATACATGTTTAAAATTCTTTCATTAGATGTAGTGTTAGTCTTGGAATTCTCAATCAATAAAAAGCCTGTTGAGATTTCTCAACAGGCTTTCTGCAATATTCTTATGTTATTCTATTTGCTTCGATTCTCTTTTGATTTTTCCTGAACGCATAATGGGCAGAACCTGAAAGAACTAAAGCTAAACTACTCCCCCCGAAAAAGATCATCAACCCGGGGAATCTCATCATAATGAAATAGATGAGAAGTCCTCCAAGAATCATAACTAGACTTGTAATAGGCGACGTGACGGAGAAAAGAAACGAGTTTTTTAGAATATTGCGTTTGTTCAGTTCATAATGAACCATAACGGGAAAGAGGTAGAATAATAGTAAGACATAAAAGAAAGTTAAACCTAGTAATGGTAGATAGAGCCATCGTAGAGGGCTTCCTTCCAATTGCAGTAGGTAGTTAAAATCAATGTAAAGAATGTAACCGATGATCACAACGATGAGTCCCATTAGGTTACTTTTTACAAACTCTTCTTTATAGGATTTCCAAAAGGTATTAAATACAGGGATATCGACTTCTCCCATTACCCATTTTCTAGTTATAGCAAACAGAGCTGCAGTAGCAGGAAAAAAACCTAGTAGAAATAATCCGAGTAAGGTTCCGCCTATCCATAATAGATTCGCATAGGCCAATCTCGAAATCCATTCAGAAATTCTATAGAATCCACCCATGAGTCCTGTCATATGCTCCCCTCCTCCTTGTGTGTCTGAAGACTCTTTTTCTCTATTCTATACTATTTCTTTTAACATATCTTCAAAAATCCAGAGTTTGGTGCCATTTCAGCCACCAAGCTTCTTTGCATTATGGAGTATCTTTTCCAACTATAAAGGGAAACCCCGCGTTTAGGTGTATAATTGCTCATTTTTCTGACTCCGCTGACTCATCCTCCATGGTGGACATTGACCGTTAAATGGGTAAACATGCAATTTATGGATGGGATTGGACATTGGTCCGTTAGTTTGTAAAATCTTGCTCTCGGCCTTCATTTTTCATCAAATAAGAGACTCAATGTCCGATTCTAGCTACGATGTCGTGTTTTTAACCCAAAAAGAGTACCCTATGTCCACGGCCTTTCGAAAAAGCGCCTTTCCTACAAGAAGGGGCTACGAAAGGTTGCCTGATATCTAACATGCTACTTATCAGGAAAAACATGACAAATAAACAAAGAAATAAGGAGAGCCGTAAAAATCCTTATAAAGGTTTCCTCTGTAGAATAATCAATAAATATCTCCGTTGAAATCGCAAAAGAGGCAAATAGCCCAATAGCAAGCGAAAACGCAAGGTAAAAGGAATGGCTCTTTTTATTTTTTGAGAAAGACAGGATGAAGGCTCTCCAAAAGAAAAAGGCGCAGGATATTTGCCACATGATGACGCCCAAATAGAGAATAAGGACAAAGGTTCGAGGTGTGTGATAAATAGCCGTCGTTTCAAGCATGGCTTTAAAGTTTCCGGATGCAAATTTCCATCCTTTATTTAAATAATTAACGGACTTTAAGTAATCGAAAAAGTTCGTGGTTACGATAATGGAAAACCACATGGACCAGAATAGCAGTATGATTTGCTTTACCCGCTGTTGAATGTCAATCATAGAATCATCTCCTGGATTTAGAAATACTACCCCTGCTTCTTGGATATTATTTCCTCATTCAGGCTTAATTAATTTGAGAAAAAAGGTGTTCTGAACTATTTTCGTTCAAAACACCTTTTTATTGATCCAGGACTCACCCCGCTTCCTTCACCGGTCTCCTTCCACTAAACTGGCTGAAGTACAAATCGGCATAAAACCCATCTCTCGCGAGCAGCTCGTCATGCGTTCCCTGCTCCATTACCGTTCCTTTGTTCATCACCAGGATGAGGTCGGCTTCCCGAATGGTCGAAAGTCGGTGGGCAATGACGAAACTGGTGCGACCTTCCATCAGCTGGTTCATCGCCTGCTGAATATGGACCTCCGTACGCGTATCGACGCTGCTTGTGGCTTCATCCAGAATGAGAATGGTCGGATCGGCCAGGATGGCTCGGGCGATCGTCAACAATTGCTTCTGTCCCTGGGAAAGGTTCGTCGCCTCTTCGTTAAGTACCGTATCATAGCCTTCCGGAAGCGTCCGGATGAAGTGATCCGCATAGGCAGCCTTGGCCGCTTGGACGATGTCCTCCTCGGTAGCATCTGCGCGTCCGTAGGCAATGTTCTCGCGAATCGATCCGTTAAACAGCCATGTATCCTGCAGCACCATGCCAAACAGACCGCGAAGCTCCCTTCGCTTCATCTCCTTGATGTCCATTCCATCGATGGTGATACGCCCGTCGTTTAGTTCATAAAAGCGCATCAGTAAATTGATCAGCGTCGTTTTGCCGGCGCCGGTCGGACCGACAATGGCGACAGTCTGCCCAGGCTTCACCTCAATCGACATGTCCTGGATCAGCAAGGTATCCGGTTTGTAGCCGAAGTCGACGCGCTCGAACCGCACCTCTCCTCGGGCTTGCTGGGTGCTCAGCTTTCGCTCTTCTTCCGGTAGTTCTTCCTGCTCATCCAGCAGCTCGAATACTCGTTCTGCGGCGGCGATGGTCGATTGGATGATATTCGCAATTTGTGCCGTCTGACTGATCGGCATCGTAAACTGTCGGGTATAGGCAAGAAAAGCTTGCACATTCCCAATCGTAATAGAGCCTTGGATGACAAAGATGCTGCCTACCACGCAAACGAGAACATAACTAAGATTACCGATAAAGCCCATCAGCGGCATCACGATGCCAGAGATGAATTGGGCACGCCAGGACGATTGGTAGAGTTTCTCATTCATCCCCTCAAATTTCTGCAACGACTTCTTCTCATAACCAAATGCCTTCACGACGGGATGGCCAGTATACATTTCTTCCACATGGCCGTTTAGCTCGCCAAGTGATCTCGTCATCCCGCGAAAATGCTTCTGCGAATGCGGCGTGATCGCTCGGATCGCCATCACGCTAAGCGGAAGCGTAATGAGGACACTCAGTGTCATGACCCAGCTAATCCAAAGCATCATGGCTAATACGCCAACGAGGGTAACAAGGGAGGTGATCAGTTGGGTTAAGCTTTGCTGCAGCGTGCTGCTAATGGTCTCGATGTCATTGACCACCCGGCTCATCGTATCGCCATGGGCCCGGGAGTCGAAGTACTTTAATGGCAGCCGCTCCAGCTTCCGGTTGACCTCTTCACGCAAATCGTAGACCACTCGCTGGGAAACCGAGGCCATCACATGCTGCTGAATATAGCTGAACGCGGCACTGACCACAAAGAGGATCGCAAGGATCATTAAGATTTGGCCGATATAGCCAAAATCAATCCTTGCCCCAGGTTCCCCTTTCATTTTTCCTATCATGCCATCGAAGATAGCGGTTGTAGCGTCACCCATCATTTTCGGGCTCAATATAGCAAACAAGGTACTCAACACGGCGGTGAAAAGGACAATCACGAGAGCGCCTTGATGGGGTTTTAAATAGGTAGCTAACCGGCGAAGACTCCCTTTAAAGTCTTTGGCCTTCTGGCCAGGCATCCCCATCATTCCGGGTCCGCGCCCGGGACCAAAACCCAATCCTGGAGGGGGTCCTGCGACAGGCTTTTGCTGCTGTTCACTCATGCAATCTCCTCCTCTGAGAGCTGGGATGCCACGATCTCGCGATACACGTGGTTCGACTGCAGCAGCTCGAGATGTGTGCCGATCCCAGCGATGCGGCCTTCTTCCAGAACGATAATTTGGTCAGCTTCCATGACTGTGCTTACTCTCTGGGCGACAATCAAGACGACGGACTCCTTCGTCTCTTCCCTAAGGGCCGCTCGCAGCTTGGCGTCGGTTTTAAAGTCAAGCGCCGAAAAGCTATCATCAAAAAGGTAAATATCGGGCTTACGCGCTAGGGCGCGAGCGATCGACAACCGCTGCTTCTGCCCGCCGGATAGATTGGTGCCTCCTTGGGTTACTTGTGAATCATACCCATCCGTTAACTCACCTATAAAATTCTCCGCCTGGGCTACCGCTGCTATTCTTCGAATCTCTTCATGAGATGCCTGCTCGTTTCCGAAGCGGATATTGTCCGCCACCGTCCCCGTAAACAGCAGAGCTTTCTGCGGCACTAATCCAATCATCGATCGAAGTTTGGCCTGCGGTAGCTCGCGGACATCTACTCCACCAACCAACACCTGTCCTTCTGAAACGTCATAGAAGCGAGGAATCAGGTTCATCATCGTGGATTTGCCTGAACCGGTCCCGCCAATGATCGCCGTTACTTCACCAGGATTAGCTCGAAAGGAAATATCGGATAAGGCAGGCATCTCAGCTCCCGGGTAGTAAAAGGATACATGGCGAAACTCAATGCTAGCAAGGTCCAACGGTTCATCGGCAGCCTCGATTTGATCTGTCAGATCAGGCTTCATCTCTAGCACCTCGTTTATTCTCGCGGCGGAGGCCATGGCCCGTGGCAGCATCGCCAGCATCATGGACGCGAATACCAAGGCGAACATAATCTGCCATCCATATTGGATAAACGCAATGAGATCCCCAACCTGCATATGACCGCCCTCAATCCGAATGCCTCCGTACCAGAGGATCAGAATGCAAGCGAGATTAAGAGCCAGTAAATTAAACGGCATGATTACCGCCATCATCCGATTCATGCGAATGGCGGTATCGGTCAGATCCCCATTCGCTTCCGTAAAACGGTGCAACTCACGCTCCGTCCGGTTAAAAGCACGTATGACCCTTATGCCGGTCAAGTGCTCCCTCAGCACCAAGCTCAACCGATCCACCTTCGTCTGGATCGATCGGAACAGCGGACCGCCTTTCCAGAAAATGAATGCGATAAAGCCCGCTAGTACCGGGACAACCGAAATCAGGACGAGTGCTAGCTTGGCATCCTTCGATACGGCCATCACAATCCCCCCGATACACATCAAAGGAGCCATGACCATCACGCGCATCATGACGTTCAGCACCTGGTATACCTGGGTAATATCGTTTGTCGTTCTCGTAATCAGAGAAGAGGTGCCCATCTTATCAAACTCATACAGGGAAAATTGCTCGACATGGGCAAATACACGACCTCGCAAATCTCGTGCGAACGCCCCCGAGGCTTTGGCAGAAAAATAACTTCCGCCGACAGCGCACAAGGCACCTACTGCTGCAACCAGCAGCATAAAACCGCCGATTCGCCAGATATAGGGGGTGTCCCCCTCGATGACGCCATGATCTACCATGTCGGCCATCAAGGTCGGCAAGTAAAGCTCAGACATCGCTTGTAAAAAAATAAGCATGACCGCGAGCACGACCCATAGCCCATAGGGCTTCATTAACCGCAGTAGCTTTAACATAAACGGCTCACCACTCCTATTCGCATTCTCCCGCTTCATCCGTTCGCGTTTTATAGTAGCTGAACACATCGTTCAACAACTCAATCAGCTGCAAACTCCGTTCTGCTCCTAAATGACCGATCAACAGCTCCATTTCCTCATCCACCGCCCTTTTCGCAAGGATCGTGACTTCCCTTCCAGCTTCTGTTAAACGGATCCGTACGGCACGACGGTCAACGGGATCTGTTCCTCGTTCGATCAGCCCTCTGGCCTCCATCACATTGAGCATCTGCGTCACGGTAGGCGAGGTCACACGCAATCTGCCGCTAAGTTCAGATGCCTTTAGCCCCTGGCTATCCTTCTCCATGCTTTCGCGTACGGCCAGCAGCATCATGACCTCGCCCGGTGTACATCCAGCCACAGGCGGCCGCCAATGCTGGCTTACATGCTTAATATTGCGGAACGCTTTAAATAAATCTCGGGTAATCGTATTGTTGTTTTCCTCACACATGGATGTCTCCTTCTGGAATGCCAAACTTGTTTAGCAAACCAAATTATTTACTTAGGTAACCTAATTATATGTCCTTGCAAAGAAAAAATCAACCAGCTGCATGCCGGTTGATCCTTTTTTTGATCCAGTTTATCTTTTAACAAGCTTTTTCACCTTCAATCGGCCTTTTTTCCATGTAAAGACCGGCTTATACTTATTGCCCTAGCGCTTTAAGGCGTCTTTATAAAGAAAGCTCGTGACCGCTGCCGTATTTTTCACTGTTGGATTTGCGGGAATTATTCTTAGCATGCGTGAGGTGTAAAGCGGCTTATTAATCCATTTAGTATGGGAAGTGCCTTTAAACACAATCAAATTTTTCATGTCAAAAGTTTTTGGAATTTTATAACTGTAAACAAATATAATTTATGGTATAATTTTTTATTATATCCATTCCAAATCCTTCAGAAAGGAAAAACGATTCGATAATGGATGACATAAACCTTCCAAACTATCAGTTTTCAGGAATTACGCCGGACCATCATCTTGATCTAGGTGACCTCCCGAGCGGTTCCCATCTATTTATTCTATTAAAAAATGCCCTTGAACGACTGAAGCAGGGCGAGATTTTGGAGGTGCAAAGCTCCCACCCGTATATTAAAGGAGACTTGCAGAGTTGGTGCCGGCTACACCAGCATACTTTTATGATGGCGATGGATGCGGGCAACCATTATCGCTATATGATTCGTAAAGATCGCTCTAATACATCCGAACAGCCGGATTGGGGCATTAAAATTCCGCTTCGCAAAGGCAAGCATCTCGATATTCGGGATTGGTTTGAGGGCCGGATCGGTCAGGTAATGGAACAAGCACCCGCTTATATTGGTTTCGTTCCCAGAGGTGCAGTGGCTGAAACTGGCATCCCTGATTTTCAGTTTCCGCTCAACAAAAAAGATCACGTATGGGCTGACAATGTATTAGATCTCTACGAACAAGCCAAAGAAAACCAATGGAATGCGACGACGGATATTCCCTGGGATCAGCTTCCTGAATTGCCGGAAGCCATGGAATGGGCTGTATGTCAGATCATGACCTTTTTGGC
>JBEQAI010000112.1:0-9570 GCA_041640415.1 Ammoniphilus sp.
CTCCTAATTGTGCAGACTGTCAAAGTTTTCACTCATGGCTAACGAGTTAGCAACCAGATAAATTCCAATATAGAAGGGAAAAGAAGCCAAAAAGTGCCATCCCGGATACTCAAAAAAGTCTAACCATTTAAAAAGGGGCTCACCTATAAATGAAACTAGTGAGGCAAATAAGATTGCTTTGATGAAAGGTTTTGTTTTCGGTTTATATTGTATAAATAGCATGACGGTAACAGGTAGTAAGGAAAAGTCCCAGGGTAAAAAGTCCGGGATAACTGGAATCAATTTAACGTTATACCTCCACAACCCTAATGTTACACCAATGTAATTGAGCCAAGTAGCGATAAAAGCGACCCAGATTCCTGCAGTCAGAAGGCGGGTTGTGCTCTTCTTTTTCCTATACTTCAACCATAAGATCCATGGCACAACTAACAAAAAAAGAGAAATCCACCAAGAGAAGGTGAAGAGGATATGATCAATCCATATATCGACAATATCACTGTTAGCTTTATCCACCTTATCGTACTGCTTTTCGATTAATTTTTTTAGTTCATCACTTAACATTCATGGAACACTTCCTTTTTTATCTGAAGAGGGCAGATGGAATTATTATGTAAAAAACCAGGAAAGTATATACAAAAGTTTAACAGGAGTAGGTTCATCTGAATGGGGAAATCCTGAGTGGGGAGTTATTTCATATGGATGTGGAGGAAGAATAATGGCTGATTTTAAATTCGAAGTAATCGAGACGCTGGGCGTCATCTCGGAAAATCCAAAGGGGTGGAAGAAAGAATTAAATCTAATTAGCTGGAATGGAAAAGACCCGAAATATGATCTTAGGGATTGGTCGCCTACAAAAGATAAGATGGGAAAGGGATTAACGTTGACGAGAGAAGAATTAGTGGAGTTAAAGAGGTTGTTGGATGGAATGGGATTGTAGGTAAATAGTAAAATATATCCCCGGATTAAAGTCGGGGATTGGTTTGGTTTGCGGTTATTGCTTTTCATATCATGAATAAATCTATTCGCTTTGACCGTTAACGGCGAAGCTAGCGCTTCATCCTCGACAGGCGTACGTCCCATTGGGTACTATGAAGACCAAATCTCGAATGCCGTTCAGCTAATTATAGATTACAGATCATCAATCTTCTATCCCACATAGCTTGATGAACAACCATTCTTACCTCACTTCCAGTATTCCTTCGTAATACTGAAAATTAAATGGTCTTCCCATCGGCCATTAATTTTTAGATAATATTTTGCTAAACCTTCATAATGAAAACCATTCTTTTCGATTACTCGTAGGGAGGCAATGTTTTGAGGCATTATAGCTGCCTGCACACGATGTAAATCGGCTTCTTCAAAAGCAAATTTGCAAGCCAAGCGAACCGCTTCCGTCATAAGTCCTCTACTGGTTGAGGATTTGTCAATGAAATAACCAATCGTACAGCTTTGCCAAGCCCCACGAACGACATTGCTTAAATTCACTCTTCCGATAAGCTGGTTTGTATCTTTAAAGAATATACCAAAACCATATCCAGCTCCCTGGTTCCAGTTTTCTACTAATTGTTGAACCGCTTCTACTTGCCCATCGAGGGTAAAATGTTTGTCGCTTTGTATCGGTTCAAATGGTCTTAAGAAGGAACGATTACGAAGCCGAAGATCAAGCAAGGATTCAACATCGTCTAGAAGTAATGCTCTTAAGTAAATTTCTCCCACAGTTATACCTTCTTTTCTTAATTGTGTTATTATACTTTTCACTTTAAAGTATTTGACATCGTGTTTAGATCTCCTTGTTATTGCCTTGGAATCCTGCTACCCCCGTCTTTCCCACCTTTCCAAAATCAAGTCATTAGGTTGATATTCCGACCATTGGATATACTTTTTCTGATTCAAATACGTGAGGATTTTAGCCATATCCCTTGGATGGCGTCCTGTCTTAATGCATAGCTCCTCTATTGTAGGAGGTGTATGGCAGACGATATCGTAATTGCAAATAATACGAAGCACCTTTCTCTCAATATCCGATAACCTCAATGTAATCATCTCTCCCCAATCCCTGAATATTTACGGACTCTTGGACTTATACTATAATAATATAGAACAAATGTTCTGTTTTCGAGGAGGAGGTACGGATGAGGGATGAGAAAGCGATCCGCGATATCCTCAGGATAATGACTGAATTGGATGAAATGCTTAAAATCGCTCAAGCAGATTATTCCCTAGACAAGAATAGATATCACATCGGGATCATGGTTGGGCTTGGCTATGCCAAAAAGGAGCTTGATAAAATATTAGAGCAGGATGGAGACTAGTTAGAATTAACTGTTAATACAACGGTCTTTCTAGATATGGTATCTTTGCATTAGGTGATCTTATGTTGATTATGAAACAGCTTTTTGCGAATTTGGGCATTCTGATTTCCCTCTTGTTCTTATATTCACAGGCTTCGAAAGAACCCCTTCATCCTAATATGAAAGTGCCAAAGAAGATCTGGATTGGCTTAGCTGGAGGGCTCCTAAGTAATATCCTCATGCAGTACAGTATAGAAATTGAGTCGAGCATTATTGACTTAAGACATATCCCTGTTATTTTGTTAGCTTTTTTTGGTGGGGTGTTGCCCACCTTTATTGCAACCGCCCTTGTCATTGTCGGTAGATTTATAATTGGGTTTAATCTATCTGCTTTTGCATCTATTCCATTTATTGTGCTTATTGCTATTTTTTCCATTGTTATATCGAAAACAGCTTGGTCTAGACGAATCAAGATCTTTTGTATGCTTACATTTTCAAACCTTTTGTTTTTCCTTGTGATCTTTCTATTATTGAAGGATATTAATCTGCTGTTTCCGCTTGTTCCCATCTATTGGGTGGCTTCCTATTTATCAGGATTTATCGCATTCTATACTCTAGATTTTATTAGGAAAAGCCAAAACCTTCTAGATCAATATCGTCTGGAATCGAGAACCGATCGATTGACTGGGTTAAACAATGTGAGAAGCTTTGATGAAAGGTTTAATCAAACAGTTTCGGAGTCTAGAGAAAAGAAACAAGCGTTGTCCATTCTTTATCTTGATCTAGACTATTTTAAAAAGGTGAACGATACCTATGGGCATGCCGAAGGCGATGTGGTACTAAGAGAGCTAGGCTACCAGTTAATAAGCTGTACGAGGTCTTTTGATATCGTCAGTCGAAATGGCGGAGAGGAATTTACCGTGATCCTCCTCGATTGCCCATTGGACCGGGCGGTTGAAATAGCTGAAAACATTAGAAAGACAGTAGAAAAAACGCCATTCATCCTTAATAACGGCAAAGCGATTAAGGTGACCATCTCCATCGGGGTGGCGAGTTACCAAGAAACAACGGCAGACCCAACACTGTTAATTGAAGATGCCGATCGAGCGTTATATCAAGCCAAAAAAACCGGTAGAAATAAAGTGTGTGTTGTTCAATAGTCTGTCCTTTTCCACAATTCTTGTGGTTTGGGGCAGGCTTTTTTGACACTCCCACGGCTAAAGCAGTAAGCCCTATAGGGTGGGAGGCTCACGATACCCTCAGGCTAGGAGCGCTTGCCCTTTGCTTCAGAGCCTCAATTTTATGGGATGGGGCAGGAGTGAGTGAGGTTTTTTTTATATTTCTCGCTACAGTTGTAGTGTTACGAAACAGCATTTGTAGTATGTTTGCTACACATATCTCTTGCTGATCAAGTGTTTTCAACTTAGTTAAACTGGCATGATATTTGCTTTGAACTTCTATGTGTAATCTTAGAGTGGAAGCGGATTCGTACGAGGAGGGGTGGAGATGGAGATAGAGAAATTGTTCAACGGGATCCATATTCCAAGAATGGTGAAAATCAGACAGCGCTTTGCAAGAGAAACAATCGCAGATATCCCTAAGGCCATGAGGCATGAACTTGATAGAGAAGAGCTTATAGGAAGAATCCAACCAGGTGATCGTGTTGCTGTCGCTGTAGGCAGCAGGGGGATCTCCAATATGCCGCTGATCGTAAGAGAAATTGTGGTTGCGGTTAAAGCGAGAGGAGCCCACCCGTTTATCGTGCCAACGATGGGGAGTCATGGAGGAGCTACGGGAGAAGGACAGGCAGAAGTGCTTGCCGAGCTTGGGATAACCGAAGAATCGACGGGCGCCCCGATTGTGTCTAGTATGGAGGTTGTTCAGATTGGGATTTCTCAAAATGGACTCCCTGTCCATATGGATAAAAATGCGTTTTTAGAAGCGGATGCGATCATTGTTACCGGGCGAATTAAGCCGCATACCTCTTTTCGGGCTCCCTATGAAAGTGGTTTGGCCAAAATGATTGCGGTCGGGCTTGGCAAACAAGTGGGGGCTGAAATCATCCACGCGGCCGGCGTGGAGAATATCCCTTTCAGAGTTGAGGAAATCGCAAGAGTGGCGATAGAAAAATCGAACATTGCCTTTGCCGTGGGGATGATTGAAAACGCCTATGATGAAACCTATAAAATTGTGGCCATACCCAGGGAGAGAATTATGGAAGAAGAACCAAGTCTGCTAGATGAAGCGAAGCTCCTGATGCCTAGTATTATGTTTGATAGATGCGATGTGCTCATCGTGGATGAGATGGGGAAGAACATCTCCGGGAGCGGGATGGATCCGAATATCATCAGAAGAAATTACTCCGGATCTCTTACGTACCACCCGCTAGCCCAACGAATAGCCGTTCTGGACCTTACCAGAGAATCGCATGGCAATGCCAACGGCATGACCAATGCCGACACCTGCTCTAGGAGATTCTTTAATAAGATCCAATTTGAGTCCACCTATCCGAATCCTTTAACGAATCGGCTCGCACAAAGCATAAAAATTCCTATGGTCATGGAAAACGACAGTTTGGCGATTAGAGCAGCTATGAAAACCTGTTTCGACGTAGATTATAACAGGATGAAGATGATTCGGATCAAAAATACGCTGGAGCTTGAGCACATGCTTATCTCGGAATGCCTGCTCGAGGAAGCCGAGGCAAATCCCAATATCGAAATTCTAAGTGAAGCGGAGTATATGAGGTTTGACGAAAACGGAAATCTATTTTAATAAGTGGAGCGTGCATGCGTTCACATTAACAAATGAGGAACCGTGGAACTTATGAATTTAATTATCATTAATAGTTTTTATTGAATTTATTAGATTATACTTTAAACTCTGCTAGTTCTGGTCTATTATTTGGTTGTAAGTGCTATCATTTACTTTTATCTTACTCTAAATGTACCTTGATTTGATACTTTCAGTAATAGGATCTAGTGAAGATAGATCAGAAAATAGAGGGGGCGGATATCCATGCAAGTACTGCAAAAAACGCAAAAAATTGTTCGTTATGAAAATCAACAAGGTGAAGCCTATTATGGAATTGCCGAGGATGACGTGATCTTGCAGTTATCAAGTACCTTTAACGATATTATCAACAAAGAGTTAACATATGATGGCGTTAAAGTAAAATATAGTGATGTGAAAATTCTAGAACCTGTTCAACCCTCTAAAATTATCAATTTTGGATGGACCTATGCGGAGCATGCGAAGGAAACAGGGGGGAAGGCCAATCTTAAAGAACCGTTTTTGTTTTTAAAGCCTTCTTCTTCTCTCATTCCAAATGAAGGAACGATTCAACTGCCTCCAATCGGTCTTTCCGATCAGGTAGAGCTTGAGGGCGAAGTGGCTCTTGTGATTGGGAAGCGTGGAAAAAATATTAAAGAAGAAGAGGCCCTGGATTATATTTTCGGATGCACAATCTTTAATGATGTGACCGCGAGAGATTTGACTAGAAAAGATCCTCAATTTACGCGTGCCAAAGGCTTCGATACGTTTGGTCCGATGGGTCCATGGATTGTAACAGGTGTGGACCCAAGGAATTTACGCATCGTTACCACGTTAAATGGAAAAGTCGTACAAGATGGCAACACGAATCAGATGTCCCTATCTATTCCGTTTCTTATCAGCTGGATTTCCCAGGTGATGACCTTGGAACCGGGTGATGTGTTAGCTACGGGTTCTCCTTCTGGCAGTTGTCCGATGAAGTCGGGAGATGTGGTAGAAGTTGAAGTGGAGCAGATTGGTAAGCTTCGCAATTACGTAAAATAAAGATTTCAAAAAAGGGTCTTTCCTTTACCTTATTATGGTAGGGGGCAGGCTTTTTTGTGTTATCTACATTGATTGTAGTGGTCAAATACTATATCTTAGAAACAATACATCTTGGGGAAAAAGAGGTGAGGATATGAGTGATTATTCTATTGAAAAACGCGCACCTTATTATGAACAATTTTATCATTCCATTAAAAAAATGATTTTTGAAGGGAAGTTCAAACCAGGTGAACGGATCAACGAAACGCAATTAGCCAAAGAATTTAATGTCAGTAAAAGTCCGGTGCGGGAAGCCATACGTGTTTTAGAAAAAGAAGGATTAGTGATTGTCGATGAAAAATCTAGGGTGTTGGTCTATGAGCCTACGATGCGAGACGTGGAAGAAATTTATTTTTGCCGGATGGCGCTGGAATCTTTTGCGGTTCGATTGACCACGAAAATCGCTACAGATGCTGAAATCAAGGAGATAGAGAACACTCTTACGAGAACAGAAGAGGCTATCCAACAAGCGAAGGAAAGTATTGCGATCATTGCTTTGAATGATTTATTTCACCATCTCATCATTGAATATACGCAAAATCGTCGATTACAAAAGCAATTGAATGACCTCAAATCGCTAACGTATCTTTTTCGAATCATGAATTTTCAAGGAAAAGGGCGGGCAAACGTGATTCTCAAGCAGCACCGCGAAATCTTTCATTACATGCAGTTGCGAGATGAAGAGGCAGCCTCGAAGGCTATGATTGACCATCTACAGTGCGATTTAGAACACCTTGTGGAAGTGCTATCTTAAAGGCTATGACTTTGTTATAATATCATCATAAATAATGCAGTCGACCGTCGTTTAAATTAAATTTAGGAGGAAGAAAATGAAGAACTATGAAATTGCAGTCATTCCTGGTGATGGAATTGGTAGAGAGGTAGTGCCTGCCGCTTTAAAAGTTTTGGATGCTATTTCAGACGTGCATGGAGGTTTGCGATTTAAAACTACGGAATTTGATTGGAGTTGTGAATATTATCTTGAACATGGCATGATGATGCCTGAAGATGGGATACAGACGCTTTCTCATTTTGAGGCGATCTTCTTAGGAGCCGTAGGGAATCCGACGCTGGTACCGGACCACATTTCACTATGGGGGTTATTGGTTAAGATCAGACGTGAATTTGAACAAGTCATTAATATCCGACCTGCCAAACTGATGAAGGGTGTGAAGTCACCTTTAGCCAACCCGAAAGAATTTGACTTTATCGTCGTGCGTGAAAATAGTGAAGGAGAATATAGCGAAATCGGTGGCCGTATTCACCGGGGTGAAGATGAAATAGCTGTACAAAATGCGATATTTTCCCGAAAAGGAACAGAACGTGCCATGCGCTATGCCTTCGAGTTAGCCAAGCACAGAAGAGGCCAAGTAACAAGCGCTACCAAATCCAATGGAATTGTTCATTCGATGCCATTCTGGGATGAGGTCTTTAACGATGTAAAGAAAGAATATCCTAACGTAGATACGGCAACGATCCATATTGATGCTCTGGCCGCGTTTTTTGTTACCCGTCCGCACACGTTTGATGTGATTGTGGCCAGTAACTTATTTGGAGATATTTTAACCGACTTGGGAGCTGCCGTTATGGGAAGCATCGGAATTGCCCCTGCAGCCAATATTAATTTGAATGGAAAATATCCATCCATGTTCGAACCTGTGCACGGATCTGCACCCGATATTGTAGGAAAAGGAATTGCCAATCCAATCGGCCAGATCTGGACAGCCAAAATGATGCTCGACCACTTTGGTGAGAATGAACTTGGAAGCAAATTGCTAGACATTGTAGAACAGGTGACCGAAGCAGGGATCGTCACCGGTGATCTGGGCGGTAAGGCTACTACGCATGAGGTAACTGAAGAGATTTGTAATCGAATCAAGCTGCTGTAAGGTTGTCCATAGGGAGAGACTCCGTGTCCGCTCAGAGCCTCAAGTACGACGTTTCGACAGAAATAGCGAACCGTATGTCCTGATGTGCAAAATGAAGAGGAAGAAGCCATGGCGAGGGCTTCTTCCTTTTTTCAGTTATTCCTTCAAAGGAAATGGCCAATAATGGGTAGCAGGCTGGGCTACCCGGCTAAGTGGCATAGCAGGGAAGAGGAAAATTGGATCAGGTCTATTATCTTCTATCCCTTTATAATGGCTATGCATATCTTTCGAACGGAGGAGTAAGAATGTCACACAATCATCATCATCATCATGGAATGGAGACAAGCGGATTTTGGGAAATGTGGAGCCCCTACCAGTTTCTCACAGCGCTTGCGCTCGGTTTGGTCTATTATCGGATCATGAAGAAGAGTGGACAGACAGTCAAGATTTACCATCCATGCTTGTTTGGATTGGGCCTGCTCTTATATTTCATTTGCCTGGGCAGCCCGCTTAATTATTATGGTCACCATTATTTGTTGAGTGCTCATATGCTTCAACAGGCGGTATTGTATTATATCGTCCCACCGCTTCTCATTCTCGGCATACCCAGAGAGATTTGGGAATCGCTGGTTCAAACGAGATGGATCAGCAAGCTGATGGAAACCCATATGCTCTTGACTCTAATTGCCTTTGACATTTTATTTTCGTTGTATCACTTGCCTATGGTTTTTAACACCGTCATGACAAACTATCCAGTGATGGTGGTCACTCATACGATTCTTTTTCTATTCGCGGTGCAAATGTGGTGGCCCATCATTGGACCTTTGCCGGAACTGAACCAAACATCCGAATTAAAAAAGATGGCGTATATCCTGCTAGGTGCGGTATTAATTACCCCTTCCTGCGCATTAATTATTTTTGCCAGTCAACCTTTATATGAAGCTTATTTTGGCGCTCCTCAAGTCTTTACATGGTTGCCGCCGATGGAGGATCAGCAGCTGGGTGGGGTTCTGATGAAGTTTGTCCAGGAACTATCGTATGGTTCCGCTATTGCCTTTATTTTCTTTCGTTGGTATCGGCGGGAGAGGATGCTGGATGCGGACTTAAATGGTCCTCAGGAGAGGTAGGGAGGTGGAAAAAGTTCATTTATTTGCGAAAGAAGTTAAAGGCGAGAGAGGTTTAAGTGGAAATTTACCACTTAATTTGGATAACCACCCATACTTAGTTGTTTTTGCAGTACTGTGAGTGGAGATTTTCCATCTGCATCTATCGTAAAAAGGCTTGTTTTAATCTTGCTACTCCTTCGGTATGGATTCGCTCTCTGCTCGTCCATAGGTAAGGCGGATGTAGCCGTTGTCAGAGCCCAGCAAGCTGCTCCCTGGCGGGTTTTCTCCATAGGCAATCCACTTTTGGATGTAGTCAGCGATCTGTTTGTATATCGGGATATCACTTTGTTTGTCGGGTTTACATTCCATTCTGTTCGCCATTTTTTTATGTGATTGCGGATCGTTATTTCCTTATTAATTTAAAGAGGACAATGTGGGTTGTCAAGTAAT
>JBEQAI010000113.1:0-9553 GCA_041640415.1 Ammoniphilus sp.
GTACCTCCTGTAAAAGCACCATCCGCGTCAAGTATTTGTGCAATTTGCTGAATTACCTCTTCATAAGAAGCTTCTTTTCTCACTTCTTTCACCCCCTCTGGTCTTAATATTCCCCAAACACGCTTGTTCGAAGTATATCCTCCCACATTGGCGTCGATAATAGCTCTTGGGTAACACCCTCAATGTAATAGGTTGGAGGAGGAAACAAAATGACAGCGCAATACGGAGCACATGAAGTATTAGAAATGCACGAGGTCCTATCCGATGCCATCAATGGGATCAACCAGTTTCAACTATACCGCCCGCATGCCCAAGACCAGCAACTCGTCCAGATGATGGATAGACATCTTCAATTTATGCTTAACGAGTATAACATGATGGTACAAGCCTTAAATCAAAAAGGGATGAGCCAAGCCGTTCCTTACCGTGCCCCCCGGAACTTTACGCCTACCTATGGCTTAAACAACCCTGGTCCGCAAACACCGAATACGTCCATGCAGCAAATGGATGACCGTGATGTAACGAACGGTATGCTTAGCTGCTACAAAACGTCTGCCGTTTTTAAAATGATGGCAGCTCAAGAATGTGCAGATCCTCAGCTTCGCAGAATGCTGCAACAAGGCTCCGTCAACTGCTCGGAAATGGGCTATGAAGTATGGCAGTACATGAATCAGCATGGCTACTATCAAGTTCCAACACTGAAGGAAATGACTACAAATACCATGATCAATACCTATGGTCAACAACAACAGATGAACCCTATGTCTTTTGGAGGGCAAAATCAGATCGACCCTCGCATGATGATGCATGACCCGAATAACATGAACACCATGAAATATCTGTCTAGCTAATGAGACAAAAAACAACCACTGCACATGGTACAGTGGTTGTTTTCTTCTCTCTAAGATGAAATGCTCTTGCCGGATTTCGTTAGTTTTGGATCGGGCTGGTACTTGTATTCTTTTTCCCAGAACTCTGCATCCTTAATACCGAGCTTGACAGGATCAAACACCGGATCTTTTCCTTCTTTTTTCTGCATCTCATAATCTTTTAAAACTTTAAGGGCTGGCTTCGTCAGAAGAAGGATGGCAATTAAGTTAAGCCATGCCATGCCACCTACCCCGATATCCCCTAGCGTCCAAGCGAATTCGGCCGTTTTCACACTTCCGTAGAAAACAACAATCAAGATTGCAATTTTTAGTACATATTCAGTCCATACGCGTTTGACCTTTTGATTAATGTAAGCCAGGTTGGTCTCTGCCATGTAGTAATAGGCCATAATCGTGGTAAAAGCAAAGAACAATAAAGCGATCGCAACGAATGGAGCACCAAAACCAGGAATGACGGATTCCACGGCTTGCTGCGTATAGCCTGGACCTGGCTTCAAATCTCCGAGGTTATTCACGATTGGGTCCATTCCATCTGGCTTAACATTGTACATGCCTGTAACCAAAATCATAAAAGCGGTCGCAGTGCAAACAAACAAAGTATCAATATACACGGAGAATGCTTGAACCAAGCCTTGCTTAGCCGGGTGGGAAACTTCTGCTGCAGCTGCGGCATGCGGAGCCGTACCCTGACCTGCTTCATTCGAGTAGATTCCTCGCTTAACCCCCCAAGCGATAGCAGCACCTAGAATTCCTCCAAAAGCCGCATCCGTACCAAATGCACTACTGAAAATTAAAGAAATGACGTCTGGTAATTTAGAAAAGTTAGCAATAACTACAATAAGGGCAACAATGATATAACCAATAGCCATAAAAGGGACAACGACTTGGGCAACGCCCGCAATTCTTTTAATACCACCAAAAATAATCGCAGCTAACACTACAATTAAAACAATTCCAGTTACTGTCGTGTCAATGCCAAATGCATTATTCATCCCGGCTGCAATACTGTTTGCTTGTACACCAGGGAGCAAGACCCCCGTTGCAATTACAGTTACAATGGCAAACAACACAGCATACCACTTCATTTTTAGACCTTTTTCAATATAGTAGGCTGGACCCCCACGAAATTGTCCGTCTTGTTTCGTCTTATATACTTGACCTAAGGTAGCCTCAACGAACGCTGAACCGGATCCTAAGAATGCAATTAACCACATCCAAAACACAGCACCAGGTCCACCGTAAGCAATAGCGGTAGCTACCCCTGCGATATTCCCTGTTCCTACTCTTCCAGACAAAGCCAAAGATAAGGCTTGGAATGAGGATACACCTGCTTCCGAGCTCTTGCCCTGAAACATGAGCTTCACCATATCTTTTAAGTGTCTTAACTGAAGAAATCGAGTCGCGAGGGTGTAAAAAATCCCGGTTCCCAAACATAGATAAATCAATGCCTGACTCCAGATAAGATCATTAAGACCGTTTATAAGCGCTTCCAAAAATGGTGCCCCCTTCAATACATTTAATTTTAAATCAATCTGAAACCTATTATAACACCAAACTTCCACAACTCTATCTTATTAGTAAATTGCGAAAATTATTTACCAGATTTATGTTTTCTGTCACTTTAGGCTATATTAAGTGGCGGGTAGATAGCATGACTTAAAAATAAGGAGGACAACTTTATGAAGCAATTTGATATCTCCCTCATTCACAGGCTAGCAGATCAACTCGAGGGGATCGCGAAAGATATTAAGGAACATGTGAATTCTCCCGATGAGCTGAAGGCCGATATCCAAAGAATTTCCAGCATTACAGGAAGCTTAGAATCCCAAGCGCAAGCAGGGAATGCCGGTAGCAATCCGAGTCTCACCAACAATAACGTCCGCTAAACAGTTGTTACTATGTGACTTTTTACACAGCACATAATAAGAAAGAGGGTTAAACTAAATCCATGCAAGAACGCAGCATTATCATTTAACCCCCTATTCATTATTTAGGGTATCCCTAAAGGTAGGTATGACCGCCTTAGGGGAACCCTTTTTTCATCCAACAAGGTCAGGCTGCTGGATCGGATGTAGCTGTCTTTTTTGGATTCTTAATAATCTTATAGATAATAAAATCGCCCCAAAGGCCAGTCCAGCTATCAATCCAATCCAATAACCGTAAGCCCCAATGTTCGTCCATTTTACAAGCGCATAGCCTATAGGGAGACCCAATACCCAATAGGATATGAAAGCCATAATTAAAGTAATATTCACGTCTTTATAGCCTCTTAATGCACCTTGAATCGGTGCGGCAATGCCATCTGATAGCTGAAAAAAGATGGCGTAGATCAAAAAGACCTTCGTCAATTCGAGAACCGTTGCATCCGTCGTATACAAACTGGCAACCTCTTCATTGAAGGCATATAAGCCAAAAGCAGTAAATAAAGCTAGGACGACAGATACTCCAATTCCTAAAACACAATACTTCTTTGCATCTTCATATCTCCTTGCCCCCACCTCGTAACCAACCGCGATAGTCAAAGCCATAGCAATGCTCATCGGAATCATATAGACGAAAGAAGCAAAATTAAGAGCCGCTTGATGGGCCGCTATCGTAGCCGTATTAAACTCGCTCATCATTAACGTCACAGCCGCAAAAATACTGGTTTCAAAAAAAATAGCAAATCCGATCGGGATTCCAATTTTCAGTTGTCCGCCCCAAGTGGCGAGAGAAATGCCTGACCATCCTCTCATAATACGATATTCCTTGAATGGGTTTATCTTGAAAATGACAAGGAGTGAAATTAGCAAAATTAACCAGTACGTAATTGAAGAAGCGTAACCCGCCCCCACACCCCCGAGCCGGGGGAAACCAAACTTGCCAAAGATCAGCACATAGTTTAGGGCAATATTTACGGGCACAGACAAGAGCGTAATATACATCGTAATTCTTGTTTGTCCTAGAGCATCAATAAAGCATCGAATCACACTATAAACAAAAACGGGAGCAATCCCAAAGGCTAACGCGACCAGATATTGTTTGGCAATGCCTCGAACAGAGTCCTCAAGACTCATTGCATATAAAATAGGATCAAGTACAAGAAAACCAACCAGAATAACAGCCAAAGCCAGACCTATGGCTAGATAGATCCCTTGGTTCACTTGAAACGGTACTTCCTCCTTCTTCTGTGCCCCAATGAGTTGGGCAACTATCGGCGTAATGGCAAGAAAAATTCCACTAAGACCGGTAAATACAGGCCCCCAGATACTCGAGCCGATCGCTACTCCTGCTAAATCCTCCGGCCCAGCATGCCCCGACATCACCACATCAAAAAAAGTCATTGCAAAAAGCGCAAGCTGCGTAATTAGGATTGGCAGCAAGATCACGCCAAATTGGCGTGTTTTTTGTTTCCATGTAACTGTTTGATTCATACAAGTAGATCCTTTCCCCACCTAAAAACCCGACCTTACCAGGTCGGGTATATCTGACATTATACAAGAATACAGGGAAATTTGTATACTGGAAAGGGATCCTAAGCCTCCGTGGTGGCAGGCAGGGTAATTTCAACAACGGTCCCTTTCCCTACCTCACTATGAATATTAAGCGTCCCTTGGTGACTTTGGATGATGCTATGGCTAATCATCATCCCGAGTCCCGTTCCTTTTTCCTTGGTGGTATAGAAGGGTTGACCGATTTTCGGCAGAAGTTCTTCCGGAATGCCACATCCTTCATCAACAAAAGAAATACATACTTCCTCGGTAGCATGAACAATCTTGATGGTTATTAGACCACCCTCGGTCATGGCTTCTATCGCATTTTTTAAGATGTTGATAAACACTTGCTTAATCTTGTTTTCTTCACAAAAGATAATGGTATTAGATTGCTCAAAGTAGGAGGTAACAATTTGCACCCCATGAAGATTAGCTTGCGCGTTGAGCAACGTAATAACATCATCCAGTAGCTCCTTCAGGCTCCGATGGGCAAAATCCATATTTCTCGGCTTAGCCAGGAGAAGAAGCTCACTCACGATAGAATTAATGCGATCAATTTCCGAAAGCATAATATGACTATATTCTTTTCCAAAGTCTTGGCCTAGTCCCAGTAACTGCACAAAGCCTCTTAAGCTTGTAAGCGGGTTGCGAATCTCATGAGCGATCCCAGCAGCCAGCTCTCCTACAACCGAAAGCTTTTCGGAATGCTGGATGATCTCCCTGCTTCTCTTCAACTCTGTAATGTCACGGACGACGATATGCAAGGAGGGCTCATCTAGATAACGGAAGGGAATGGCCTTCACCTCAACATCGATCACTTCTCCATCTAAACGAATCCATTTTTCCTCAAGCACCCCCGGCTTATTGCCCTTCTTAATCTCAACGTTCCACTTATATACATGATGGTGGTAATCGGGGTGCATAATATCAAAGATGCTCCTAGGGATTACGTCATCTTTAGATTTGGCTCCCAGCAGCTTTAAACCGGTTTCATTCACGAATGAAAAGTGTTCTCCATCAAGAAGACGTACGAAAATCGATTCCGGAGATTCCTCAACCAGCTCTCGATAACGCCGCTCGCTTTCTTGGACCAAGTTCACCATTTGTTGCAGGGTCTGGTTGCTTACCGTTAATTCCTGTGTACGCTCTTCAACTAAGCGCTTCAACATTTGATATTGATTCTTGCGTTCGGTAATATCTCGAATAGAGCACACCAGAAATGATTCAGCTTGAACGGTAGCCCGACAGATTTGCACTTCAACTGGAAATAAACTCCCGTCCTTGCGGATCCCATTGCTTTCTAGAGTAGTCGTATCCATAACGTCTATTGCGGATTGTTCAATCGAAGGCAACAGATCAGAGAGAGTTAGAGCTGCTAGATTCTCCTCCGTATAGCCAAACATCTTCTGTGCAGCAGGATTCGCCGTTTTAATTTTTCCCCTTTCGTTCAGCGTCACGATCGTATCGAGGGAAGAATCGGAGATCGCGCGGGCCAAGGCTTCGCTCCTCCGTAAGTGACTGTAGGCGATCTCAAGCTCCTCCGTTCTGCTTCTCAGCAGTTCCTTTTGCTCCCTCATCTGTTTTTGATTGAGATAGATATCTACGAACCCCGCCACTTTACTTTTGAGCACCACCGGGTGGAAAGGCTTAAAGATATAGTCAATTGCGCCAACCGAATAACCGTGCATCACGTGATCGAGGGTCTGACTTAAAGCTGTAATAAATAAAATCGGCACATGCTTCGACTTTTCTCTAACTCTAATTAGCCTCGCCGTCTCAAACCCATCAATCCCCGGCATCTGCACATCCAATAAGATAGCAGCAAACTCTAACCTTAGCACCCACTTAAGCGCTTCTTCTCCCGAGCTTGCTTTAATTAAACGGTATTGAGGAGATGATAGTACGGCCTCTAACGCAACTAAGTTTTCGGGTCGATCATCTACCATTAAGATGTTTACGGTTTGATTTTCCATCTCATCCTCGCCTCTGTCTAGATTTTATGTCATCTTGCGATAGATCCTTTCTTTGCTGTCCACCTCTTCATAGCAGTCTGCATACCGGGTAAACGAAAGTCCTTCCCTGCTTCCCAATCCAAGGAATCCTTCTGGGCTTAAGCTCTCGTAAAAAAGCTTTTGGACTCGTTCCTGAAGCTCTCGATTAAAGTAAATCATGACATTGCGACAAATGATCACATGAAATTCATTAAAGGATTCATCAGTTACTAGATTATGCTGGGCAAAAACAATATTTTCCGCCAAGAACGGATGAAAGCGAACAAAATCACGATGAGCCTGATAATACTCCGAAAAAGATTTATTTCCACCCGATTTCACATAATTGCTCGTGTATCCTTGCATTCGATTAATCGGAAATTCACCTAGCTTGGCTTTTTCCAATACCCGATCATTAATATCCGTCGCATAAATCCTTGTTTTGTGATACAAACCTTCCTCATTGAGCAAGATGGCCATCGAATATACTTCCTCCCCTGTAGAGCAACCAGCATGCCAAATCCGAATTAAGGGTAATTCTGTCAACAAGGGAATCACTTTCGTACGAAATACTTTAAAAAAACTAGGATCTCGGAACATCTCGGTCACATTAATAGAAAAGTCTGCAAACAACTTTTCCATCATTTGCGGATCATGAAGAATGCGTTCTAACAGGGAAGTTACGGTTCGCAAGCCTTCTGCTTGCATGCGATGCACGACCCTTCTCCGTATCGAAGAGAAGGCGTAGTTCCTGAAATCGAAACCGTAGTATCGATATATTCCTTCCAGCAGCAACTCCATTTCAAGGTTTTCCAACTCGCTATAGCCTTGCGTATTTTCTTCCATAAAGATCACCTATTGATAAAGCCATACTCTCAACAAAGAAAATAATTGGTCGAGATTGACAGGCTTGCTAATATAATCAGACGCCCCAGCGTCGATGCATTTCTGACGGTCGTTCTTCATGGCCTTGGCGGTCAGAGCAATGACAGGCAGCCCTTGATATTCGGGAATGTGCCGAATTGCTTGCATGGCTTCATACCCGTCCATTTCTGGCATCATAATATCCATTAGGATAAGATCCACATCTGGCTGTTCCATTAACAGATCAAGAGCTTCACGGCCGTTTTCCGCAAATATCACTTCCATGCCTACTCCTTCAAGTGCGCTGCTAAGAGCAAAAATATTTCGCATATCATCATCTACCACCATAACCTTCTTACCCTTTAACGCCTCATTTGCGGGGGAGACTTCCACCTCAAAGGATCGCTCTTCAGAAGTAGGTTGCTCTTCTACGCTAGTCATCCACCCTACAGCTGACTCTCTTTCACTTGAGGTAATCTCAATGACGCTTTCAGCTGGCTGACTGGGAAGGAAGAAGGTAAACGTACTCCCTTTTCCTTCAACGCTATGAACTTCGATAAACCCTCCCAGCAATTGAGCCAGTTCTTTACAAATCGATAGCCCTAGCCCAGTTCCTCCATATTTTCTGCTCGTTGTACCATCCGCCTGTCGAAACGCTTCAAAGATGAGGTGCTGTTTATCAGGGCTAATTCCCACACCGGTGTCCGTTACAGAAAAGGCTAGCAACAGTTCGTGCTTCAAAGATCCGTGCTGATCCCCTCGTTGAGAAGCTTTGTCAATTTGCAAATGCACGCTTCCTTTCTCTGTAAACTTAAAGGCGTTGGATAACAAGTTCTTTATTATCTGGCAGAGGCGCTGTTCATCCGTATGGATAATGGCTGGAAGAGTGTCGTCTATCCCGATAGTAAAATTGATCCCTTTTTGTCTGGCCACAGGGAGAAATTGCCGCTCAGCATACTCCATTACTTCCGCTAAGTCTACCTCTCCTTGCTGTATATCCATCTTTCCTGACTCTATCTTCGACAGATCTAGGATATCATTGATAAGCTGGAGCAAATCATTGCCTGAGGAATAAATCGTTCCCACGTACTCCAGTTGCTTTTCTGTCAGGTTTCCATCTCTGTTCTCTAACAGCATGTGCGATAGAATTAGTAAACTATTAAGCGGTGTTCGCAACTCATGGGACATATTCGCTAAAAACTCGGACTTATATTTAGAGCCTAGAACAACCATCCGCGCCTTTTCTTCTAAAGCAAGCTTAATTTCTTCTAGTTCCTTCGTTTTTTGCTCGGAGTTCTTATACTGGGCTTCCAGCTCTTCATTCATCGTGCGCAGCTCTTCTTGCTGTAACTGTAATTCCTCTGATTGACTTTGCAATTCCTCGTTCAGAGCCTGGGATTCCTTCAATAGCTCTTGAACCTGAGAATATTGCTCGATCCGATTTAAGGTAATGCCAAGCTGATAAGTAGCCTGTTCAAGAAGAGACTGATGGATGGAAGCCATTTTTTCTAAGGAAGCTACCTCAATAACAGCCAACACCTCCCCTTCAAACGCCACAGGCAAAATAAACAAGCTTGAGGGCAACGCATAGCCTAAACCAGATTTGATCTGGAGATAATTCTCAGGCAGATGCTCGATATAGACCGCTTTATTCTCCATTGCACACTGACCGATTAGCCCCTCTCCCATACTTATTGTATCGATGTTTATTTCATTCTTCGGGGCTTTCGGATCCGCGTAAGAAGCTAATTTGAACAAACGATGATTTTTCTTATCTTTTACATAAATAACACCATAGCTCGAGTTTACCGTAGGGATTATCATCGACAAATACTGACGCCCCAGAACATTCCGATCGTTTAATCCTTGAGTGAGTACCGAGAGTTCGGCAAGCTTAGCCTTGAGCCAGCCTTGTTCTTTAATGCTCTCTTGATACTCCCTCTCGAGTCTTGTATGATCTTCGAGAGCTTGAGCCATTTCATTAAACGCGATGGCAATTTCACCGATCTCATCCTTGACAGATACCTCCGCACGAGGAAGCCTCTCTTCCCCCGTTACGATACTTCCCATCACATCTTTCACGCTCGAGAGGCGTGCCGTCACCCCACGGACGATCCAAACCGCCATGATAATACCTATGAGGACCCCGCAACCCGAGACCAGGATAATTAGATTCACAGCTTTCCTATACCCTTCCTTGGAATCATGGAGAGACTGATCCATCACTTGTTCCTGAAATGCCACCATTTCCTCAACGGTATTGACTAAATCTATTCTTTGACTTTCCGCTAGCTTCAGTTTTGCTTGAACCTGCTCGTTTTGCTTTGTTCCGTCC